>CAZHBJ010000203.1:0-5579 GCA_964530445.1 uncultured Ignavibacteriaceae bacterium | reverse complement strand
GATAAATAGTACTATTTGAATTTAACTTCCATTTAGTAAAATTTTCTGATACAGGGTCATATTTATTAAGTACTCCGGATTTAGTTCCAATCCAAATGTTTCCCCGTTTATCCACGAATAAACTTCTAATAGTATTATCCGATATGCTATTTGAATCATTGGGATCGTTCCGGAATACCTTAAAATTATAACCATCATAGCGGTCTAGTCCATCGTTAGTACCAAACCAAATAAATCCATTTTTATCCTGAATTACTGCGAATACTTCGTTGTTTGAGAGACCATCTTCAACGGTTAAATGTTGAAATTTTAATTCTTGAGCATAATTGAATCCTGCCGAAAGAATTAGTATAAAAAAACAATTAAGTTTGAAAAATTTATTTTTCAATAATTTCATGGATAATATTATTGTAATTATTTCCGGAGAGTTAATACAATTGAACTAAAAGGAAGATATGTTTTTATTACATTCCTGTCAAGAATTTAATAAAATAAATGAATGCAGGAGCCCTCACTCATATATATTTATATGAAAATGTAAATAAAAGTTGAAAATTTTAACACCAGTTATTTTAGTAAAATCATTTTCTTTGTGCTCATAAATTTGTCAGCTTTCAATTGGTAAAAATAAACTCCGCTTGAAAATCTAGATGCGTTAAACTCAACCTCATAATTACCCGGCTGCTGTTGTTTGTTTACTAATGTAGTAACCTCTCTTCCAAGAATGTCGTATACTTTTAAAGTTACTAACCCACCCCTTGCCCCTCCCGGGAGGGGAGTGCGTGCTGATGGGATTGAATATCTGATTTTTGTTGTCGGATTAAATGGATTTGGGTAATTTTGATAAAGGTACATTTTATCAGGAAGATTGTTATTGTCCATATTTGAAATGCCTGTAAGATTGAAATTTTTCCACAGGGCTAGATTGTTAGAATAGTTACTTCCTGCATAATTAAAGGTACCTCCTACATAAAGTCCGTACGGAGTTCCTATCATTGTAGTAACATTGCCTGTGCCTGGATTAAAGGCAATTGGATAGCGCCTGATTCCGCTTCCTAATGATATCCATTTGGTGCCATCCCAACGAGCGATGCACCATAGCGTATCATCTCCGGATGAAAGAAAATCACCACTGGCATATATATCATTCCCATTAGTGTATATATCATAAACCGGATCGTTGAAACCGGCTCCCATTGTTGACCAGGTTGTTCCATCCCAACGTGCGATGTTATTTGCAGAAACATTATTTATTTCTGAAAAATTTCCGCATGCATATAAATAATTTTTATCAGCATGAAGGGAGGTATATGTTGGAAATGAACTAGAACTCCCGATTTCATTCCATTTGTCTAGTGATTTATCATATTCATACACAGAACCATTTCTGGACATTGCATACAGCTTACCCTGGTAATATGCGATTGATATTGCATCACCATAAGAAGCATTTGGAATTGAAGTAAATGGATACCAAGATGTACCATCAAAAAAGGCTATGTTGTTTTCCGTATCGAAGAATTCATCTCCAATGACAAATAAAGTATCGTTAACAAAAACCATGTCGTTTATCCTGGCATTATACTGTGGATTAGACAAACCTTGGTCCAGAGCAATAAATTTATTCCCATCCCATTTAACAATGTTGTTAACTTTTATTCCATCAGCACTTTCGAAATCGCCGCCGATATACAACGCATTATTATGATAGATTAGTTTATTTACAGCCCCTGGTGTTGAAAGTCCGGTTGTACCCAGTTGACTCCATTGCATTGCAGCCGGATCCCATTGGGCCAAATAACGTATGGAATCTGCTCCTATATATTCAAAGTCACCTCCGACATACAAATACGAACCGTCCCATGCAAGATCATTTATCTTATTATCAAGTTTTCCCGGATGACTATCGTCAAAGAATAATCCTACACCGTATCCCAGGCCATGCCAGTGACTGCCATCCCACACACAATAGTTTTGCATCCGTTTTCCATTAATTGTTTTTATATAATTACCCAAAAAGCCCATGTAGACCGCATCATTAGTTGTTGTACTTGTCACGGCCATTTTCGTCGAACCTGGATCAAGATACTGGCTTGTATTATCAATTTCGGAAAATGCTTTCCACTGCATACCGTCCCACATAGCGAATCCTTTGGCGTTATTACCGGCTTCAACAGAAAAGTCTCCAACGGCGTATAAATTTCCGGCAGGAGAAATTTCGACGTCGAATACAGAACTCGCTTTATTCTGTCCAACAGCAATCCATTTATCAGAAGGACTATTTGAGTCGGTGAATTTAGCTATATTGGAAATTGAGTCGCCCCCGAATGCTTCCGTGAAATAACCTCCTATATAAATATCTCTTCCGTAAGTTGCTACAGATAATACATAATTATTTACTCCGTCGGCAAGCGCTTTCCAGGCATGTGTTCCCCAGTTCCAGCCGGCGACATAATTAACATTTTGGCCACCTGCGGTTGTAAATTCTCCGCCGGCATACACCCCTCCAGTACCAACTGAAATATCATTTACTTTACCGTTAACACCAACAGCTCCTCCGTTGTCATCAAGCGTAGACCATGATGTTCCGTTCCAATGAGCGATGTTATTGACAAGTGTTCCGTTTTTGAGATTGTAAAATGAACCTCCAACATAAATATCACCGTTACCTGTTAGTGCAATGGTTTCAACGGTACCGTCAATCCCTTTTTCAACCGGGTGCCACTGGTTACCGTACCATTGAGCAATATTGAAACAGGTATCGCCTTGCATCGTGATAATCTGAAAGTTACCACCAATGTATATACTGTTTTGGTCAACGGCGACTGTTTTTATCACATCAAAAGCAGTTATATATGGGCTTCCGCTGTAATCAAGGATTTGTTTAACCTGGCCAGTTAAAACCCAATGGTCTTTGTCCCATATTGATAGGAGGAATATGTTCTCATCAATTCCCCCTATCACCGGAGAATGAGGAATCCTGAAAACTCCCGCAAAGACCGCATAATCAGCATTTTTAACGGCAACTGCAACACTACTTTGAGGTCTTGAAAAAATGTTATCCCAATAAGAGTCGTCAGGACTTCCTTGGCCAACAGCCTGTTGAACCGGCATAAATAATATCAAAGTCATTAATATATAGCCATAAAAAAACAAAAAATTCTTATGACCCTTTTTCCTAATCGATAATCTCATAACCATGGTTGTCGCCTTTATTTTTATACAAATGTTTGGTCCTTTCTCCAACCAATAGATTCTATTTTAGCAGCACGAATTTTTTAGTAGCTGTAAAATCATTAGTTATAATTCTATAAAAATATACACCGCTTGAAAGATTAGAAGCGTTAAACTCAACTTCATAATTACCCGGCTGCTGTTGTTTGTTTACTAAAGTTGCAACTTCTCTTCCAAGAATGTCATAAACTTTTAATTGTACGGACACAGCGTGCTGTGTCCCTACTGGAATGGAATATTTAATTTTAGTAGTAGGGTTAAATGGATTAGGATAATTCTGATATAAAGTAAAAATCCCAGGAAAGTTTTGTGAATTATTATCTTTTACTGCAGTAGATTTTGCTGGGGAAGGTTCCAATTATAGTTTTCTACATCTACTACTCCACTTGATGCCAGGTTCACATTTGCAGGCCCATCTATAGATACCTGCGCCCCTTCTTTGGAAATAAACAAGTACGAAACATTAGAGTTTGATACTGGTAATCCGGGCAAACTTACGGTTAAAGTTGATCGTAATCTTATTGCTTCAAAGCTGTTGCCCCCGGGCATAGTCATTGTACCATATGCATCAATGACAACACTTTTTGAAACACTTGATTGGCCCACTTGCATTCCATCAACAATTAAAAACTGAGTATAGTTTTGTGTCCAGGATGAATTGTATGTTGCTGTAAATTTCGCATCTATTCTTGCGGAACTATTCTTTAAAGTGGTGGTATCTTCCGTTAGTGAGCTTATATCACTAACTTTTCCTAAACTACCAAAGGAGGAAGCATCCAATGAATAAAATGACCACATGTAAAGCTGTCCGGTATCGCTGGCGGCATTTTCATAAGTAACTATATCAGCGTCAGGAAATTCAGAAGAATGAGGAGCTTCTGATTTATCAATAGTCGTTAATTGATAAGTCTCACTTGCTTGCAGAGAAGTAAAGTCCCAATTATTTCCTCCCCCTGTTGAACCAATATCAATAGAGGTGTTCGCTGCAAGGTCATGAACAGTTGTTATATAACCTTTTGCAAACATTGATGATATATCATCGCTAGTAATTGTTATTTGAGCAATGATCGACATTGAAAACAATAAAGAAAAAAATATTGTAAATCTCATGGCCTCTCCAGCTCTAAATTTTTATTCTTTAATACTAAACTTTTTTATCATTCCGTTATTTGCTCCTGTTTCGGAAATCCATGCATACTTGCCTGGTTCCAGATTGACTGTAAAGTAAGAAGTATATCCTTCGGGCATTTCTTGTGTCCCACCGAGAAATTCCGCAGGGGCTGGAGTTCTAAGTCCGCCTACATTCATCCAGTCCATCCAAGATATAATTTTATCCATATCCGCATCATCATTCAAACGGACAAGATGAATATCATATCCTAAACCGAACTTAGGTTGTTCTTTAAAATGAACAGCTATTTTATTTTTCCCTGATGAAGGGTTTCCATTTGATTCAATTCCCTGATTTGAAAGTGTCAGTTCAACATCCGCATTATTCGGTTCTTGCATTTTTGATACTTGATTTGTAACGGTAATTGGTCGAATCATGCCTAATTCGCTATGAAATTTCCCATCTTCAGTTTTAACATAACATTCCATTGAATATGTCCCAGGAACAAGCTTAATTGTAGTTTGGGAAGAGTTCCCTGGAGCAGTAAGCCCTGACCCGCCCATAACCTTAGCAGAGGCGTACCATTTGGGGAGAAGACGGCCCAATAAAGCACCTGCATTGGCTTTACTTTCTCCTGCTTCTAATGAATCCATTGCAGTAACAAAAGGAGGTAATACTTCTTTATGATATCTCTCAAATGGAATGCTGTCAGGAAGTAGTGTTAGAAAAAAGAAATGCGTTGCATGTCCTTCATTTTTAAAATGAAAAGTTGTCCATCCTGATGGAATCGAATCATGGACGTAGAAATAGTAATCCTTTGCAGTAACATCAACCACGTTTGAAGGTGGTTCGCTGCTGCATGAAATAAAAGTTATTAATAATAGAATCGCTAAATATTTAATTGTTCTCATTTTTTCCACCTATTTATTTTATAAAATTATTATTTAATCAATATCATCTTCTTTGTGCTTGTAAATTCATCTGTTTGAATTTTATATAGGTAAACACCGCTTGATAGTGAAGATGCATTAAAAGTTTCTTTATAACTTCCTGCTTGTTTAACTTCGTTTATTAAAGTTGCTACTTCTTGTCCAAGTACGTTATATACTTTTAGAGTTACATGAGATTGTGCAGGAAGATCAAATGAAATTGTTGTTGTTGGGTTAAATGGATTTGGATAATTCTGATGCAGTTGGAATTTATTAGGTTTATTAGAAGTATATTTTTCGTTCAC
>CAZHBJ010000202.1:0-5579 GCA_964530445.1 uncultured Ignavibacteriaceae bacterium | reverse complement strand
GAATTAGCACGTGCTCTTGCGGAATTTCTTTTTGAAGAAGAACATGCAATGGTCCGGATTGATATGTCGGAATAAATGGAAAAATTTTCAGTATCAAGATTGATTGGCGAACCTCCCGGATATATCGGCTATGAAGAAGGCGGACAATTAACAGAAGCAGTACGTAGAAGGCCGTATTCAGTTGTTTTACTTGATGAAATTGAAAAAGCTCATCCGGATGTATTTAATATTTTACTGCAGGTTTTAGATGACGGCAGATTAACCGATAACCAGGGCAGAACGATAAACTTTAAGAATACGATAATTATAATGACATCGAATCTTGGTTCTCATTTAATCCAGGAAAAACTTGAAAAGACTGACGATGATAATATTGAGAATGCTCTTGGTGAACTAAGACAGCAGCTAACAGATCTTTTAAGAAAGACTATTCGTCCGGAATTTTTAAACAGAATTGATGAAGTTGTGCTTTTCAAAACTTTAACAAGAAATGAACTGAGACAAATTGTTGAAATTCAAATCGGGAATGTTCAGAAAATGTTAAAGCAGAAAGATATTACACTTGAAGTCGATGATGAATCAAAAGATTGGCTGGCTAAGCTTGGTTATGATGTAACATACGGCGCAAGACCATTAAAGCGAACCATACAAAGACATCTTGTAAATCCTTTATCCCAGGAATTACTTGCCGGCAATTTTGCTGATGGTGATAAAATTTCGGTTACGCTTGGTAATAAAGGACAATTGGAATTTAAGAAAGAATTAGTCGGCGCCGGATAAATAAGTGTAAGATTAAGTTCAGGATCAAGAATTTTCTTTGAAATAACGTAAAGCTTAAATTTTTCTAGGTAATTACGAGGCAAAAATGCACGGAATAGATTTTTTGTAAAATAGAAACGATGTTAAAGCAGGACACGATCTTTACGAAAATCAAATTTTTTAAGTTTATAACCTTAAGTGAAAATTTAGGAATTCCCCTTTTTAAATTCCGAAGGAGTAATTCCGGTATGTTTTTTAAATATCATATTGAATGAAGATTTTGAACTAAACCCCGCATCGACAGCAATTGCAAGAAGAGTAAAATTTTTCTTATCAACATTCAATAAATCCTGTTTCACTTTCTCTACCCGGTATGTATTTATAAAGTCGAAAAAATTTTGCTTCAGCATACTGTTGATAACTTCAGATAAATGATGCGGCGATATTTGAACCATCTCCGCAAGTTTATTAAGCGTAAGGTCACTACTTAAATATGGCTTTTCTTCTTTCATTAATTTGAGTAATACCGCTAAATATTCTTCGGCTTTTTCATTACTCAAACCCGATTTTGAATATTTTGGCTCAGCAGTTTTTTTTATTTCAAGTTCTTTTGCTTGATCAATCTGACTAACAAATTCCGGATTTACAAATATTTCCGATTTTAATAAGACCAAGTATCCGAAAATAAAAACATATATTCCCGCAACGATTGAAGAAAAGGCATATTTACTAGAAATTATTCCGGCAGTAATAAGCATGTTTTCAATAATATATGTTACAAAACCAAATGAAAAAAGAATTACTATATTCCTGAGCCAGTTCAGTCTAAGCTTTTCAATAGATGAAAATAGATTTTTAATCTTAATAGAATACCGGCGTAATATTAAAATGGTAAACATTGTATAAATAATTACCTGGGTCATTACTATCCAGTTAAAGATTAAGAAAAGAATCGGAACCTTTTCGCCTTCCAGGTTTCCCATTCCATTTAATAGCTGCTCTTTTGACTTAAACATATCCGGAAGAAAGATCAAGAGATATAAAAGGAAAGGAATAAAATGCAGCAGATCAATATGTTTATATTGTTTTGAAAAATGGGTTAAATATTTAGCATATAGATAGTGCATTGGGCCGATTAATAATGCAACCGGGATTAATATCAGTATTAGATGCGGATACGTATTAAAGAAACCACTATCCACAAGAAGCATCTGGATAAGCACCATAGCATATACCAGCATTAACAAAGACAATGTACGATTAGCCGTGGTTTTACCGTACTTCCTATAAATTACTATAGATAAGAAGAAGCTTTGCGAAGCGCCGATTAAAATTATTAAATCAATAAAATTTAAGTACATTAATTAAATATTGTTTTTCCTTTATTACAAATTTATCAAATCGGTGAATCAATGACATTAAAAATTGTAATTCAATTATCGACCTTTGTTTGCGGAATCAAAAATGCCGGACGTTTTATCCGGCAAAAATTTTAACATTTAGAAAAATTCGTTTAATCAATTAAAACTCATACTTTATTCCGAATATAGGCAACAGCGGCCATTGATAAATTGTACCTTTTTCATTTTTAAAAGAGTTCCAGTAGTAGTTTGCAACATTTTTTCTGCTGTAAGCATTCCAAATGCTTATATAAACAACTATATCCGATTTATCGAAATAAAAACGTTTATCAACTCTTACATTTAAGCAATGATAGGGCGGATAGCGTGATTCATTAACTTTACTTTCATCCAATATTCCGGCGTTGACTGCCTTCGAAGCAGAAAGATTGAAAGGCGTGTAAGGCACACCTCCGGCCAAAATCCATCTTGCACTAAACTCCCATTCATTGTTAGGTTTATAGCCGCCTTCAACACTGAATGTAAATCGATTATCATATACACGATCTCTCCATTTTCCGTCTAATGATTTATACCGTGATTTTGAATATGAGGCGCCGGCTAATCCATAAATATCTTTTGCTAATTTTTTCTGAATCAAAACTTCAATACCGCGTGAATACGCCCTGCCTTTATTTATTAGATTTTGATGATAAGAATAAAATGAATTGTTATAAATATTTTCATCGATTATAAAGAATGACGGCTGGGCGGGATCAACCGGAAAGCCCGAATACTCCTTATCATAAATTTCAACGGAGAGTTTTGTGCTTGGTGTAATTAAATGATCAAATCCCAATATATAATGAACTGCCGAAAGGCTGCTTAAATTTTTA
Organism: uncultured Ignavibacteriaceae bacterium; assembly: GCA_964530445.1. Taxonomy (GTDB): domain Bacteria; phylum Bacteroidota; class Ignavibacteria; order Ignavibacteriales; family Ignavibacteriaceae; genus FEN-1297. Next base: position 2,584 of record CAZHBJ010000202.1, on the reverse strand, counting down.
TTATCAGAATTCTGGGTTAATAATATTAGCGGAATTGTTTGATGATAAATTCCTGCCGAAAAGCTCAAAGAATTTCTTTCTGATAATTCATAATTTAACGATATGCGCGGGTCAAAGGTTAGCTTTTTATTGTAATTAAAATAATCCGACCGCAACCCAAGGTTTACAGCAAATTTTTCAAACGGGCTTACTTTTAGATTTAAAAATACTGCAGCTTTATATGTTTCGACATTCTTATGCATTTTGAACTCAGGAGTGATATTTCCAAGTATGTCAACGGATTCACCATATAAATTGCTGTAATTATTAAAAATATACTTTGCGTCCGTTCCGAACTCTATTGAAGAATTTCTATTAATACTTACATGGTTTACATTTCTGAGTTTAATCATTCTTTCGTAAGAATTATTATCCAACAATATATTTCCAACTCCGGCATCATAGTAATTTTCGTTAAAGGCTTCAAGTGTATAGGAAACGGATGTATTTGAAAACCCGGAACTTCCGTAAATATACCGCCAATTAATTCCGGAGGTTACATCATTCATCTTTTGCTCACCGTAAGCCGTCATCTTGTTTTCTTGGGCAGTCTTTTCATCGGACCGTGAAATATCATCCCCTTCCAGACCGATAAAAGATAGTCTATTATTTTTATCTAAATTATAAACTATATTCCATTGATAATCGGAATAGCGCGGCGCTATGCTGGTTCCGATATCGATTGCTTTTATCAGTAAATCTAGATAGCTTCGTCTCACGGAAATTATATACGAACCCTTACCTGTTAACGGACCTTCAACAACGCCGCCGAACCCGGAAAAATCCAAATTAGCCTGACCGTCAAATTCATCTTTATTACCGTCTCTAAAATCTATATTGACAACCGATGATAGCCTATCGCCGTAAATTGAAGGAAAGCCGCCTGCGCTGAAGTTTATGTCTTTAACTAGATCAACGTTCACCATACCAATCGGCCCGCCGGTTGAGCCCTGCATGGGGAAATGGTTTATATTCGGAACCTCTATGTTATTTATAAAAAATGCATTCTCCGAAGGACTGCCGCCTCTAACAATTAAGCTGTTGCTTTGATCGTTTACTTTTGCAAGTCCCGGCAGGCTTAATAAAATTCTGCTTACATCCCCGGCAGCGCCGGGCGCTCTCCGGATTTCTTCACTGGAAAAGCTTGTAAGACTTATCGGCTGGATTTCATCTCCCTCAAAATAACCTCCGGTTACAACCACTGAGTTCAGTTCATAACCGGAAGGTTTTAAATTTTCTTCTACAAAAGTTATTCTATCCGGCTTAACAATAATATCGGTTATTACTTTTGTTTCGTATCCGATATAGCTTAACCTTAACGAATATTCGCCGGCATCTATATTTTCAATTTTAAAATTTCCATTGTCATCCGTAGAAGTACCGGATGAAGTATTTAAAATTAAAATATTTGCACCCACCAGCGGCTGTTTGTTTTCAGCGTCTATTATTTTCCCTTTAATCGTTCCTTTTCCCTGCGTATAGACTTGAGCTGTACTAAATAATATAAATATTAAAATGGGCGGAATAATTTTTAACAAACCCCGGTTTTTCATTTTTTCACCGTTTAGTGGAAGTGGATTTAAAAAAGAAGTGCAAATATGTTTACCGGGTTTCTTATAATCGCCCAATCCGGTAGGTTTGGACTAATAAATATTAATATAAGACTGTGCTAATCTTGTCATTTAATTATGTTAAAACGGATAAAATTTCGGTTACGCTTGGGAATAAAGGCAGCCTTGAGTTCAAGAAAGCAGTAAATCTTAAAAACCAACCCGTAGATAATTAACAGTGTAAAAGGCGAGTTTATAGCTCGCCTTTTTTATTTGATTTTGTCGAAACTTATCAATTTTCTTTTAATTCAATCCGTGTCACCTCCAAAATTTAATATCTCAAATCTTAAAAAGTTAACATCTCGTGATACTTCCGTGACATTCAAAAAGCAACTTTAGTCCACACATTTTTAATTATAACTAATGGAGGACACTATGAAGTATCTAAAATTTCCAGGCCTTTTTCTTTTTCTGCTGGTAATATTTTTTGCCGGCTGCGAAAAGAATTCCGACATTCCTACAAATGCAGACACCCAAACAAACACCACGTCTTTAAATAAGCTGAATGGGCATTATTACGGGAATGTTTCCGCAGTTGTTACGGAATCAAACTCCGCTTCCGGCAATGAAGTAGTGGTTTATTCACGGTCGAACAACGGCAGTTTATCATTCCAGGGTTCTTATCCTACAGGCGGAACAGGCAACGGAGGCTCGTTGCATTCACAAGGTGCAGTTACAATTTCGGGCAGATACATATTTGCAGTAAATGCAGGCAGCAATGAAGTCTCTGTTTTAAAATTTCAGGGCAACAATTTAAAGCTTGTCGATAAAAAATCTTCGGGCGGAACTTTGCCGGTAAGCTTAACTGTTCATGATGATTATCTTTATGTTTTGAATGCCGGCGGAGACGGAAATATAACCGGTTTCAAAATTAATGATGAAAAGGACGGAACAATAACTCAAATTCCTAATTCAACAAGACCATTAAGCGGATC
>CAZHBJ010000201.1:0-5587 GCA_964530445.1 uncultured Ignavibacteriaceae bacterium | reverse complement strand
GGTACTTGGATTAAATTTCAATACGGATAAATTTACGGAGGACAATGTAATTCCGCCTTACACAAATCCAACTTTCAAACAGATTTATGCCCCTATAGACGGAGTAGTTGCAAACGTTGAATTAAAAATAAAAATGTAAATGCAAATAATTTACAGAGGATAAAATGAAATTCATTTTTATTTAAACGGCACACCTTACAGCAATAAAGATGATTATAATGCGCTTCGGTTAAAAGTACAGCTTTAAATGGATAATGAAAATAACGAGATTAGAAAACCATTTCTCTTAAAAATACGATTACTCAAAATAATTTAATATAAAAAGCAAAAACAATTAAAGATACAAAAAGACAATAATAGCCAAACCATTGCCAGCGCCCGCCTTCAAGCAGCCGGGAAAGTAATTTTAAAGCAAACAAGCCCGCTATAAAACTAAATATCATTCCGACAATACCCGGCATAAAAAGATGCACTAGAGAACCATGACCTCTGAGTGATTGGTTTTTTATTAATCGATAAGCTTCTCTTACAATCGCCGGAGGAGTTAAGACCACAGCCAATGCAAAACTAAACTCTTCAAGTTTCTGTTTGGGCAGACCGAATAGAAGTCCGGTTGAAATAGTTGACCCAGAACGCGAAAAGCCCCGGAAAGGTATTGCAAGCCCTTGAACTATTCCAATCCAGATGGACTGTCTAGATTTAATTTCTTCAACAAGTTTAACTTTTTCTTCACGTTTCCCGGAATAAATAATCAGAAGACCAACTACCGCAAGTGCAATCATAATTATAAGTAAATTGGAAAATAAACTTTCTACCTGTGCATTCTTCACGCTGTGCATAATAACTTTTTCAATAAACTCTATTAGCCCAAAGCCTACTATTGCCGTAAAGAATGAAGCAATAATAATCTGGACAGCAAAATCGCGGAACTTTACCTTGGAAGTAAAATAATCTCTCTTCCAACCTTTCCAGAAATAAACTAATACTGCGAACATAGTACCGGTGTGAAGCATAACAAGCAACATCGTCATTTCAGGTGATGAAGCATTCAGTCCCATAATTTTCTCAGTGATAATTACATGAGCCGAACTTGAAACCGGGAGTAATTCGCAAGCCCCCTGTACTATTGCAAGTATTAGAACCTGGATGTAATTAGGCATAAAAAATCCTTTATTAATATTAGTACTAAATTATTTAATTAATTTCACGATTAGATATCGTCTTTTATATTAAATAAAAGACGCAGCTCAATACTGCTCCGCCGAATGCAGTAATTCCAAGTTAAAAGAATAATTTGGACAGCAATAAGATCTTTCAGTTAAATTTAATTGGAAGTTGAAATTTTAAAAGGCACTTTCAATTTATCCCACCATAAATAAGCTGTACAAGAAGTTCCGGCGAGGTCATCAAACCCATAAGAAAGCCATTCTTGGTAAGGAGCCTCAATAGGAGTAACTTTTATCCGCAATGCATCATCCTTTTTATCGTAATCAAAACTGCCCCACAGCTTGGTGTTCTTATTGAATATTACTATCCATTCCTTTGGCGATGGAATGAACTGCATGCTGTATTTTCCGGCAGGCAGTTTATGACCGTCTATAGTAACATCTTTATTGAATTCTATGGTTGTGCATTCGTTTGCACCACCTCGCCACGGGAATGGTTTATTATGAGATTCTTTATCTCCTGGCGCTAATCCATACGGAACTAATCCGCCCCAAATTTTTCTTCCTTTAACGCCGGGTCTGCTGTATGATATATTTATATCGGTGTTAACTCCTATTCGCTGGTAAACGCCTGCTTTTAAACTAAGGCGGGGTTTCTTTTTCTTCTGAGCAAAAGCTGTTGAAGCAAAAGACATTAATAAAAAAATTGAAAAAATATAAATACAGCTGTTGAAAAGTTTTAGTTGTTTCATAGCTTCCTCATAAATTTATTCCGAAAGTTAAGATATATTGTTTAATATATACCAAGCATTTTATTAAGTATAAGAATTAATTCATTTTTATCAAATGGTTTCGAAAGATAATATTTGAATCCTAAGTTTAAAAGTTTTTCTTTATCGTCGTTCATTGCATAACCGGTAACAGCAAGTACCGGAATGTTTAAGTATCCAGGTACTTTTTTAATTTCATTTAAAGTCTCAGTACCGCTCATTCCTACACCCAGGTTAATATCAAGGACTACGGCAGAATAAGAATTTGATTTAATCATTTCAATTGCTTGTTCCCCGTCCAGTGCTAAATCAATTATGTAATGTTCTTTTAGTATTAATTTTATATAATTTCTTGTAATATCATCATCATCCACATATAATATTTTTTCCATTTTCTTAATTTCACATTTTAATTCTTCCTTTACCGAGTTAACTTTTACATCGGAATTATTATTTTCAACAATTATATCATTTCCGGACATTGGTAAGCTGACTATAAATGAAGTTCCTTTTCCGGAGGTACTTTCAACTCTTATATTTCCATTTAAGGCTTCTACATATTTTTTCGTTATAGTAAGACCCAGTCCTGTTCCCTGGAATACTCTGTTATACCCTTCACTCACCTGTCTGAAAGGATCAAATATCATTTCAAGCTTATCTTCGGCAATGCCTATTCCGGTATCGTTAACGGATATTATTAACAATTTGTCTTTATTAATTACTTCTGTTTTTATATCTATTATAATTCCCCCTGTTTGTGTAAACTTAATCGAGTTATTCACAAGATTAATTATTATTTCTCTAAACATCCTCTCATCAAGCAAAGCAATAATATTTTTTTCATCTCCGGTAATTTTTATAAATAAGCCTTTTTCTTTTGCATTAATATTTAAAATTTTAATTGCATCTTGAATTAAAGGGACTACATTAATTTCCTTTTTTTGTATCTGCAACTTCCCCGATTCAATTTTAGACAAATCAAGTATTAAGTTTAATGTTTCAAGTAATCTCAGTCCGCTATTTTTAATTATATTCGTATATTCTTTCTGCTCCTTATTTGTATATAAATCTTTTAAAATATCGGAAAAACCTAGTATGCCTATTAACGGTGTTCTTAATTCGTGGCTCATATTTGCCAGGAAGGAAGACTTTAATTTATTCATTTCTTCGGCTCTATCTTTCGCTTCCTTTAATTCATTTTCGTATTTTGATCTTTCCAGAAAATATTCGGCTTCGGCTTTTTTTCTTTTTTCTTCACTGTCTAAAAATTCAATTGCTAAGGATATATCGTCTGCCATTTCGTCAAGTAATTTCAATTCATCTTGATCAAAGTAATTCTTTTCTTCCGAATATAGGTTAAATGCTCCTATAGTATTGCCGTACATTCTTAATGGAAAAGCAGCGGAGGACTTGAAATCGTTGGCAAGCATTTTGGATTTCCAAGGAATTACCGCCGGATCATTTTCAATATCGTTGCATACTTGATGAATGCCTGTTTTTATGCATTTAGCTGTCGGACCTGAGCCTTCTAATGAATCATCAAGCATGATGCTAAAATCTTCAAAATAATTATTAATATAACCTGCTTTTGCTTTAACCATAACTTTTAATTGCTGAAAATCAGCAATGCCAATCCATGACATCCTTAATCTTCCGTTTTCAACCGCTATCCGGCATGATTCATTAAACAATTTAGATTTGTCTTTTTCTCTAACAATAAGCTGATTAATATTGCTTAATAACGAATATACCCTGTTAAGTCTAATAATCTTATTTTCATTATTCTTCAGCTCTGTTATATCTCTTATTATTAACTGATATAATTTTTCGTCTTCCATTATTATAGGACTCAGGCTTATTTCTACAGGAAAAGCTTCACCTTTCTTTTTTTTATGTTCTGATAAAAATATCGAACCATTATTTTTATCAGCTTCCTCAAAATCTTTATCTACATCTTCTTTGCAATCCTCTGCCCTTAAATCATATATGGAAAGTTGTAATAATTCTTCTTTTTCGTACCCATAAATTTTGACGGCTAAATCATTTGCATCAATAATATTCTTATTTTTATCAGTTACTATTATTATACTATTTGCATTTTTCAATAATAATTCCAGACGCTTTTGCAATTTAATTTTATTGTTCTTTTCTATTAATTGCCGCCTCTGTTCCTTTATTTGACGGTTTTTCAAAATTAACAATAGTAATAAAACAGAAGTAAATATTATAAAAAGCAAACCGACTAAAAATCTGATGCCCATCTTTTGAATCGGCTCATATAATTCGTTAATATCAATCTTGGTTACTAAAAACCAATTTGTCCCGTGTATTTTTCTAAGATCCGCAAGTACCTTTACATTTCTATAATCATTCCCCAAATAAAATCCCCGTGAACCTTTGATAGCTTTTTCAGAAGCAAAATCATTTTTATTAAGAGGAAGCTTATATGCAACTTCTGCATTATGTATATATTTCAATTTTGATAAATATAATATATTGTTTCCCTCTTTTTTTACCAGAAATGACTCTGCGGTTTTTGTAGGGAACGGCCATCCCTTAATTGTAGGATACAAAGTTTTATTCGGATCAATCCTTAAAACCAATATACCGAGCTTTCGGTATTTATTGTTTTGATTTTTTTTAATTAATGGTATAAAATATTGCAAGTATATTATATTAGTAGAAGTATCAATAGAAAAATCCGCAAGATTCAGACTATCTCTATCCAATGATATTAAAGCATTTTCAGAGTCTTTTTTACTGATTCCGACAGCTTCTGTTTTATAATTGTAAACAACTTTTCCTTTAGTATTTAATAAAAATATGTTCCTGTAATCAGGATAATCATAGAGGGTTTTAAACCAATTATTTAAAACATTTTTTGCCGATTTAGACTCATTAGAATTAATATAATTTTCGATATCATTTTTAAAATCCGAATTTGAATAAAACAATTCTGCATCACTTTTTCTTTCCCTAAGCCAGTTATTCAGCTCCATAATTTTAAAATCAGCAATGCCCTGCAGTTCACCGAAAAGCTCGGATTTTATAGATGCTTTTTGCTGATTATAAAAAAGAATGGCTGCTGTTATTAAAATAAAAGCAGCAAATAATGTTATAAAAATTATCCTTCTAAAAGTAATTATAGAATCCTTTTTTCGGAACATATAATAATTTTATTCTTTAATTAAAAAGTAGATTGTGAAAACAATTAGAGACAAAAAGTTAATAATTCAAATTTTTAAAAAATATTTTTAATGTCTATCGTACTGCTATAATAAAACCTTCGGTGTGCTTTTGTTGTGTAAAGTGGAAAAATATTTTTTTTATTGGTATAAATTAAATATTTCTTTATTAATAAAAAATTTTCCGGCTTATAATGTTATCGTGCAATTCAATATATTTAATTTTATAATTTATTTATTTCTTATAAAAGAGAATGAATCCCTTTAATCAACTTTATAATAAGAATATTACATATTGGATATTTGGGAATTTTAACATTACTCTAAATAAATAAGATAAATTTTTAAGAATGTAAAGGGAAGTGCTAATTCTTTTAATTTTTGCATTTATAACAAAACGGCCGGATTAATCAAATAGCAAGAATTGTAATACTTATTACTGTTTAGAATATCAATAAACAACATT
>CAZHBJ010000200.1:0-5596 GCA_964530445.1 uncultured Ignavibacteriaceae bacterium | reverse complement strand
TTTAAGTTTTTTACTAATGAATAATCTAGTTCTGATATTCTTTTTATTGTATAAAAAAAAGAAATATTGATTAAAAAGAAAAGAAGTATTAAAATTATTATTTCAATCATTTACTAAAATTAAAAAATATTATATTCTTAAAAAATAATTTAGTAAAATGGATGAAAATTAAAATAATTATATTAATTTAAAAAGTAGCCTTCATAAAGAATAAATTTCTCTAATCAATATAACGGGGAGATGAAGATGAAAAGTATAATAATAGTTATCTTTTCAATTTTTTTAACAAGTAAAATTAATGCACAATTAAATAATTATTTCCCTTTGGCAGTAGGAAATGAATGGCTGTATTATGAAGGTGGTTATTCAAATCATTTTGGTAATTTCGCGTCTATAAATACCATATCAGTAATAAAAGATACTGTTATTGAAAACAGAAAATATTTCAGACTTTCCAAATACCCTTCGGATTGGATTCGATATGATACAACCGAAAACCGTGTTTATGTTTATTGGAATGATTCGGACCGAGTTTATATCGATTTTAATGCAGAGGCTGATTCTGCTTATATACAATTTTTACCGAGTTCTCATACTTTGAGACGGGTAAATTCAATTAAATCATCCGAGAATATTTTTAGTGATACAATAGAAGTTCTCGGATATGGCTATACACTTCGTGAAGGTAATAATGTTGACACTGAAAGTTTTGAATATGCAGAAAATTACGGATTGGTTGTTAATACGGATTACTCCTATTCAATAGGGCCCGGCGGTACTATAAATACCTATACTTCTTTGGTTCAATATATTTCATATGATTCTTCTTCTACCCCTCATTATTATTCATATAATTATTATCCCGAAATAATATTTAAACCGGATTCGGCAATTAAAGATTCTATATTTAACATAGATTTTCAAATAGATGATAATTATTCGTCTTTTTACGGGATGTATTATTTTAATTTTGTTGATAGCGTTAAATTACTTTATTATTATCAAAAAGGTGACAGTTGTACTGAAAGTGAAATTGAAAATATTCCGAATTCAGATTATCATGGAATAGACTATAATTATAATCTAGTTTTAAATTATAAATTAATGAAAGAAGGATATAAATTAAAATATAAGATCGTAGTAAAAGATAGAGGGATTATTCCTCATTATTCCAGTTCTCCAGATACGGGTTATTATTCATTAAAATACGATTCGACTTTAGCCGATGTAAAAATAAATAATAAGCCAGGCTATTTTTCTTTATATCAGAACTTTCCTAATCCGTTCAATCCGTCAACAAATATAAAATATGTTATTAATAAAACTTCTTTTGTAACATTAAAAATATTTGATATACTGGGGAGGGAAGTTGCAACGTTAATAAATGAAGAGAAATCTCCGGGTACATATAACGTTGAATTTTCTGCCGAAAATTTATCCAGCGGAGTTTATATTTATCAATTGAAAGCCGGGGGCTTTATTCAAAGTAAAAAAATGATAGTGCTAAGATAATAATGATTCATTTGAACGAGAATAGATGATTAAGATTAGGATTAAGAATAAGATTTTAATACTCTTCCTCCAGCAGCCAGCCTTCGGCTAATTCGGAATCTATTTCCGAAATAAATCTGGATGGTTTCGATAATGTACTGCCGGCTTCTCTATCGAACAAATTCATTGGATATGTTATAAATAAATTTTGTTTTGCTCTTGTTGAAGCTACATACATTAACCGTCTTTCTTCTTCGAGCGTTTCAATCTTTTCAACCGATCTGCTTGAAGGGAAAAATCCTTCTACAAGATGAATTATAAAAACCGAATGCCATTCCAAACCCTTGGCTGAATGGATTGTAGAGAGAGTTACATATTCATTTTCTTTATCTTCCGCATTAATGTCAATAACACTGTCGATTATAGGTTCGATTGCCATGTCCGCAAGAAGATTATTCAGAGTTTTATAATTCTCGGTTATGTTTAAGAAAATATCAATATCTTTTTTGCGTTTATTATAATCGTCATATTTGTTTTTGAAAAGAGGGTAATAATAATCTACAACAAGCTGCGCTTTTTCGGAAGGAAGGTTCTTGTCCGTATGAAGTTTATACAGCAGCTTAAATAGGTTTACAATTCTATCGTTATACCTGAATGAAGAATTATATTCCGGATCGGCTTTAATTGTCAGTCTTGCAGTCGCCAGCTCATCCAAAATTTTTTGTGCGGTTTTCGGCCCGACTCCTTCATGAAGAAGCAATACCCTGTACCAGCTTACTACATCTTTAGGATTAGCAGCTATTCTTAAAAATGCAAGAACATCTTTAATATGAGCAGTTTCAATAAATTTCATACCTCCGAATTTTTGGAACGGTATGTTGGCTTTGGAGAGCTCAATTTCAAGATCGAAAGAAAAGAAAGACGATCTGAAAAGAACGGCGATATCTTTTAACGGAACACCTTCTTCTCTTAAGTCTAAAATTTTTTCAACAATAAATTTAGACTGTAAATTCTCAGTTGATGCAGCTATAATAACCGGTAAAATACCGCCGGACTTTTTTGTATAAAGATTTTTGGGATATTTTTCAATAGACAGTTCGATGATATGATTTGTAAAATCCAGGATAGGCTGTACGCTTCTGTAATTTTCTTCTAACTTAATTGTCTGAACATTTTTAAATATTTTGGGAAACTCCATTATATTTTTGAAGTTGGCTCCTCTAAAAGAATAAATCGACTGTGAATCATCTCCTACAACCATTATATTATTGTTGATTTGTGTTAAACCTTTTACAATATCTGCTTGAAGTTTGTTTGTATCCTGATATTCATCAACCATAACAAATTTTATAGAAGAAAGTAGAGATTTTGCGGGTGGTCCGAATTCCTGAAGAAAATTTTTTAAGTATACCAGCAGGTCATCATAGTCGAGCAGGTTGTTCTTATGCTTATAATTAACAAAAACTTTTTGAATATCTAAAATCTTATCCAGATCATCTTTAAAATGAGGATAATCAACCTCTATTATGTCTTCAACCGGTTTGGAAGTATTTACGCTTAAGCTGAAGACTTTTGCAAGAGTTTTTTTATTTGGGAATCTTCTTTCTTTGGAAATAAATCCTGTTTCCGACCGGATTAAATTAATTACATCTTCGCTGTCTCCCTGGTCCAGGATTGTGAAAGAAGAATCTAAATGCACTGCTTTGGCATATTTCCGTAAAGTAAGATTTGCAAATGAATGAAAAGTTCCTCCGTTAACTTTAGAGCACCTGTTGTCCAAAAGAATAGAGGCGCGGTTCATCATTTCGTTTGCTGCTTTTCTCGTAAAGGTTAAAAGCAGGATTGATTTAGGATCGTAGCCGAGTTCTACTAATCTTGCTACGCGGTAAACCAAAGTTCTTGTTTTTCCTGTTCCGGCACCGGCGATAATCAAGTAAGCACCATCCAATGCCGAAACAGCTTCAAATTGTGACGGATTAAGTTCGTTTTTATAATTGATTGAAAACCGGCCTTCATCAATCAAGGGTTTTGCAAGGCCGATTTCATTAATTCTTTTTAACTTATATTTCTTTTGTATCATTTGTGCAATGCTTTGGGCTTACCTAATATCTCCGAGATTATAAAATATTCCTTTAGTAAGGACTTATTATTAATCTTTTCTTTTAAATTTTTAATTACCGGTTCCTCTTTCTTCCTTTGTAAAGAAAGAAAATTATCAAATTTATTCGCTTCTTTTTCCAGGTATGAGTCTAAAATTTTAACCTCACTAGAGATTAAATCCTTTTGGGCTTTCTGTGTTGATTCATCTATAAAAGGAACAACTTTTTCAGGTTTATTTGATAAGTTATTATCGATTACTTCAGGTTTATCCAAGTAAGGATTTTTTGTCCTAGCTTCCCGGTCCCTAATTAATTTTTCTATTTCTTGAATAACTTCCGGGTTATCATTCCCATTATTTTCATTCCGGTCATAGTTTATTAACGGTTCTTCGCTTTTTCTTTTTCCCGCAGCATTCTTTTTAAAAATTGATCTCAAAACCATGAAAAAGATAAACGCATAAAATAATATTACTATAAAACCACTATCCATTTTGACCTTTATCTTTCTTTTCTTCCGGTTTGGCTATCGATTCTCTCATTTGAGTATCCGCCTGAACGTTTTTCAAATTATAATAATCCATTACGCCGAGATTGCCGCTTCTAAAGGCGTCTGCCATTGCTTTCGGAATTTCGGCTTCCGCTTCAACAACTTTAGCTCTTTGCTTGGATACTTCGGCAATCATTTCCTGTTCCAAAGCTACAGCAGCAGCACGTCTTTCTTCTGCTTTTGCTCTTGCTATTTTTAAATCAGCTTCTGCTTGATCGGTTTGCAGTTTTGCTCCGATATTGGTTCCAACATCCACGTCGGCAATATCAATCGACAATATTTCATAAGCAGTTCCCGAATCCAAACCTTTTGCAAGCACGCTTTTGGAAATCCTGTCGGGATTTTCCAATACATGTTTGTGACTATCGCTTGAACCGATGGTAGAAACAATACCTTCACCTACCCTTGCAAGAATAGTTGCTTCTCCCGCGCCGCCTACTAAACGTTCAATGTTTGCACGGACTGTAATTCTCGCAATTGCTTTTAATTGTATTCCATCCTTTGCCATAGCTGCAACTAGTGGTGTTTCAATTACTTTAGGAAGAACAGACATTTTAACAGCATCCAATACGTCTCTTCCTGCCAAATCTATTGCTGCTGCTCTTTCAAAATTTAATCCTAAATTAGCTTTATCTGCAGAAACCAGTGCTTGTATTACTTTTATTACATCTCCTCCTGCTAAATAATGTGCTTCAAGTTTTGCCTGGTCAACTTTTAATCCTGCTTTTGTTGCTGTAATCATACTTCTTACAATTATTACCGGCGGAACTTTTCTAAGGCGCATTCCAACCAAATCCCGGAAAATCTTCATTTTTACTCCGGAAAAGAATGCGGTTATGTAAAGACGGAGCGGTATGAAATAAACAAATACAATTAAAAACAAGATTAAAGCTATGATGATGATCAAAGAAATCCCCGTTGCAGCTTCCATAAAGCTCTCCTTTAATTTAATATGAATATATCGAGATACTAATTTATCTCTTAAATAGACAAAAGTGAAGGTTTTGGTTATTTAAATTATTTTTCTATCTTTATCACAATGCAAATTATAAATAATAAGCTGCAACATAAAGAAAAATGTAAAATATTCGATTATTGAAAAAAAAAGCATGTCCTTTTATGTAAAAATGGAACTATTTCACAATTTTAGCGGTACAAATTAAGTTTTTATTAGAAAGCAGATTTTCCCGAAAAATAAAATCATCCGAATTCAGAAAAGTGGTTAAATAAATATTTTTAAGATCGCTTAATTTTGATAGTGATTTAGAATAAAATAATCGATATTGTGTTTTAGGTTAACTAAATATTTTGCAATATTAGGCAGAAATACATAATCTTGATTGCAGAATTAAGAATTTATATATTGTAAGAAACTAATAAATCCAAATAAAGATTTGGAGCATGTAAAAAAGGAATAAGGGAAAAATTATGGACGGAAATTTTTCAGATAGGCTTCAAG
>CAZHBJ010000199.1:0-5621 GCA_964530445.1 uncultured Ignavibacteriaceae bacterium | reverse complement strand
TTGCTCTTTCTACAAAATCATTTGCATTATCATCAGTATCATAACCATTGCCTTCCAATTCATCACTTCCTCCGATATCCATTGTAGTTGAAGTTGAGGAAGCATTTGCTTTTCTTTCTATAGAAGTTGTATTACTAGGTGCAACGGTAGGACCACTTCCTTCATAACCATTTGCTGAGCCATAACCAACCAAATCTACAACTGAACTGCCGCTAGGTGATGTTCCACTTAAGGCAGTTGTATTATTTACTAATGCAATTTTCCCCTTTGTCGAGCTTAATAAAAGGCTACCATTTACATCTGGAGTAGGCAAATTTACTGTCCCACCTGATCCAGCAGCTTCTTGAACTAGAAAGAAACCATGTGCATAAATTGAACCACTTATACTTGTAACTTGCCAAGAAGATCCAGTTGAAGAATAATATTGTACTGACCATCCATCTAAACTGATAGTTTGAGAAGTAGGATTATATAATTCAATAAAATCATTTTTAAGCGTTGCGCCTGAATTACCTCCCCCACCATAAACTTCACTAATAACAACGTGATCGGCAGTTTGAGCCGATAAATTACCAATGAACAAAAGATTAAAAAATCCAAAAACAGCGACTAAAAATAAATTAGATAAATTCATCTTTACAGTATTTTTAAATTTCATACCGGTTCCTTTCTATTTCCTTATGCTAATTATCATAATTTTTTTATGAAGGTAAACCATTTTAATGTGAGCTCCACCTGATACAGAATAATTTATTTACATTGTCTTTTTCAGATCTCAAAAAACCTTTTAACTTCAATATTTAATTTTAAGGATTGCTTTAATTGAAAAGTTTGAACCTTAGTGTTTACTTTAAATTAGTAGATAATTGAAATCTTAAAATTCTATCATTCCCGGTATCTGCTACATATAAAATACCGTCGAAATACGCCACTGCATACGGCCCGTTAAAAACAGACGGCCCTCCGAAAGATTGAAGCTCATCTCCTAAAGAATTAAACTTATATACGCTGTCCTTTTGAGCATCGGCTATATAGATATTATCGGCATCGTCTATGCAAGAACCTTCCGGTTGACTAAATCTTCCAGGGGTCATTAATGCACCGCCGTTGGAAGGAGTTAATTTTGCTTCATAATCTGCCGAAACAGGCGTTACTACATATGTAAGCCATTGAGTTTTCAGACTGTTGTTTCCCGTAAGAGTTTCTAAAAAATCAATATTTTTTTTATTAAAAGATGTTAGTGATGAAATTTGATATGCAGATACAAGACCTGAACTAATAGGATCTATATTTGGAACTCTTCCTAATAAGGTGTCACCCTCACCGCCGCCTACCAATTTTTTAGGGCTAAAATACAATATCGAATTATCCGGATCTATAAAACTGGAGTTATTAGGACCTGTTCTCGAAACATAATAAGTGTTATTATAAAAAACGCATACACCTGTATATCTTCTTTGAGGATAATTTAAATCTACCGGGCGGGGCAGTAATTTAGTTATAGGAGCCTCACCTATTTGGTGCTGTGCGGCGAATAAATTTATTTTATATACAGCGCCGTAGGTTTGCGTTTGACCGTTTACCACAGTATCAAGTTCGGCGCATACAATCAAATTCAGCTTGTAGTCTTCTGCCAAAGCAACCGGTCTTTTAATATTCCTGGTTCCTAAAATATCGCCGTTTAAATTCATCATAACCACACGGTCGTTGTATGTATCGGCAACAAAAATAAACGGTTCCCTGCCTATAATTATATCCTCAGGTTTATTAAAACCTGTCCATGTCGGATTAATAGGAATATATACGGTATCACCACCAATATTAGCACTGCCGGAACTTGAATTTAACTGGGCAATATCAAATTTATTACCGCATCCAACTAGAAGAGGCAATAAAAATATTAAACAATATATAAATGGTAAATAGCGTTTCATTAAAAACCTAGAATAATTGAAAACCTTTGTGCATTACCTAAAAGAGTAAAGTTAGTAAACGAATAATCTACTTCGCAATAGGCAATTCTAATAGGAACATTTACACCGAAACCGAAGGAATAATTTTGTTCAGGTACGTTAAACAAATAACCGCCCCGCAGGAAAACAATTTTTTTCCAGCTATACTCAAATCCTGCAGAAATATTTTCACTATTATCGTTGGGATGATTTAATTGAACGGAGGTTGTTATTTTATTATCTCCCGATTCATACGGTTCGAATGCAAATCCTATACGGAAAATTGTAGGCGGCGAAAAAGCCTGCCAGTAGGATTTTTCACGTTTACCCACTAAAACAACTTTCCCGTCCGGTGCAAGCTGGTTTCCGAAATTGGATACCGTAACGGCAAAACGTGTTGAACCTAATCCTGTCCAATAGTAAGTACCTAAGTCAATCATTACTCCGCGCATTTTTAATTTATCCAAAGTTTCTTCAATATATCTTACAGTACCTCCGAAACTAAATTTGTCCGTCATCTTACGCGAATAAGTGACCGCAAATGCCAGATCACCGTAACTAAAATATTCACCCGTCCCGAACGGGGCAAATTCAGTGGTTACAGGCATATCCTGAGTGGAAAGCGAAGTTACTGCAACTCCGAATGCATTGGTACCGTCTAGGTGGTAAACTGCTCCGAGGAAATCATGATTAATATCTACGACCCATTTATTATGAGAAAAAATAACTTGATCCTGATTGAATTGGACCAAACCGGCAGGATTCCAATAAAGTGCAGAGGCATCATTAGCAATTGCTACAAATGCATCACCCATAGATGCCGATCTGCTTCCAACTCCGATTTTTAAAAATTCGGCCGTAGAAATTCCTGCTCTTTGTCCGCCTAATTGAGGAAATAACTGCGCTTTCGAATCGAAAAAAGCTATTAGAATAAATATGAATGTTAATATTTTTTTCATGCTAAAACTTTAAACTAAGTCCCAATTTTATATTTCTTCTAGTTAAATACCTTGAAGGATCAAAAGGATACGGAGAAATCGGAGCTTGTAAATCCGGATATCTCGGGTCATTCCAGGTATATGGAACAGGGTCACCATTCTGGTAAGCCTTTCCGGTTACCGGATTGATAATAGCAGAATTCTGAATATCCAATAAATTATTTATCTCAACTACTAAAGATAAATCAAGACCTCCGATGGGAATATATTTTTCAAAATTCAAATCAATCCAGAACCAGTTTTGTCCTACATTTGTATAACGATCGGTAGTTGAAGCAACATACATAGGCCTACCCTGCGAATCATAACCTGTAAAATACGCAGGCGTATATCTTTTACCGGACTCGAAAAAGAATCTTATATATAAATTATAATCGTCGAGAATTCCGTTTCCGAATCCGAATAATGCATCACCTTTTCCAACATAAAAATTTGTAGTAAGAGATGCAGTAAGAGGCCTATCCCAAGGCATATACTTTTCTTTAACGGATTCGTTAACATCGCCTTGTATTACCAATGCACCTTCGTCGGCAGAAGAACTTTTACCCGTAACAATAGCATATGCAGCAGATGCGGTACAATTAAACCAGGTTCCTATCCTCTTTTTGAATTCCACTTCAAGACCGCGGGATCTTGCATAATCGGAATTAACATATGTAATAAAATGCTTGGTAATTAACCTTGCCGAGGCTATTTGTACCGATCTGGTATTTATATAATCAAAAATATCTTTATAATAAGCGGTAACAGTAAGTACATCATTAGGAGTAAATTGAGTTTTAAGACCGAGTTCGTACGCAACTGTTGTTTCGGGATTCAAATTCGGATTGCCGAATGTTTGAAAAGA
The DNA here is from genome assembly GCA_964530445.1 of uncultured Ignavibacteriaceae bacterium. Classification (GTDB taxonomy): domain Bacteria; phylum Bacteroidota; class Ignavibacteria; order Ignavibacteriales; family Ignavibacteriaceae; genus FEN-1297. Next base: position 1,824 of record CAZHBJ010000199.1, on the reverse strand, counting down.
AGATTGAGCATTCAAGGGATTTAACTTTGCATAAACAAATTGCGGACGAGGCCATTTACTAAAATGCCCGTACGAAAAGAATAGTGTTTGATTATTTGAAACAGGATGAGAGATACCTAAACGGGGGCTTAACCTCCCTTTCCATCTTCTATTACCGAACCATCCGTATGTATCTTTCTTATAATCTATTCTTGTTTGTTCAGGGATTGTAACTACTGCAGGATTGTTTATCGCATCATCAACATATTTGCCGGGGAACCAGTAATCGAATCTTAACCCGAAGTTTAATATCATTCCGCTGAAATTAATATTATCCTGTGCATAAAGAGCACCGGATGCCGGGTATACTTTATAAATATCGTTATTCAAACCTAAAGTTCCGACCCAGGGTTCATAAATATCTACTACCTGCATTTCCTGGAATTGAGTTTCGAAACCCGCTTTAAATTTGTTCCTTTCATCAAAGAAGCTTGTTAAATCTCCTTTAAGCGAAAATTCGTCTACATAATGGTCGTGCCAGGTGTTTGGATTTCCAAGATCCCAAAAGCCGTCACCGGGAATAACACCAATTGTATCGTGACCGGTATTGTAATATTGAATTGGAAAATTTGGTATATCTTTCGGTTGAACATATTGATACCATCTTTTTCCGTTTGCGTCTACTCTTAAATTTGTATAAAAATAGTTGAAGCTCAAATCATAATAAGTTTTTGCATTTAGAGTTTGGGTTATACTTACGGTATGATAAATATTATCGTGTGTAAAAACGTTTGCCTGCGAAAGTATATTTTGAAAAGTATACTGATACCCGGGGCTCGGTTCAACATATTCCAAATTAGTTTGAAGTGCACCGGTATTTTGACTTATTGAAACCGATTGATTAAATGAATATGAAATTTTAAATGTTGTTGAAGGTTTATAAGTCAGCTTACCGAGCCAATACCAGTTATTATTGGCTTCAGGTGCAAATCTTGTCCCATAAAATGTAGATGAATAAAGTCCGCCGGCGGTTGGTTTGTAATAACCTTGAGTAATTCCGTCTGATAAGCCCATATAAAAACTGCCGAAGAAATATAATTTACCCGGGATATCAATACCAATATTAGGCAATAAAGATGTAGTGATCGGTTCCGGTCCGCCTAAATCGAATTCCATAATTTTATTATTAAAAATATGAGGTGAAGAAGGATTCCCAATGTCGTCGGTTTTATAAGAAAGATATCCGCTGTATTTATCGCCGCCGTCTTTTGTAGTTACATTAACAACACCGGAGGTAGCCTGACCATATTCGGCATTAATACCTCCTGTGATCACTTCAATTTCTTTAATAGCATTTGCGCTTAATTGAAGACCGAAACCTGTACCGGCTAACGGGTCCTGTATTGAAACTCCGTTTAGTAAATATGCATTTTCGTAAGCACGCCCGCCTCTAATATGAATTTCATTATCGGATTTAACTATGCCTGCTTGCTGAGATACAATATCCTGAACATTTTCTACTACGGCATTTTTTATATCTTCGGCGGATATAGTAGTTTTACTTTGTGTTTCATCTACATCAAGAAGCGGCTTTGAACCTACAACTACTACATCGTGATCCAGAGTTAAAGAAGTTTGATGCATTTTTACATTCAACAAGGTGGTTCTTCCGCCTGTAATTTTAAATCCGGTATACTCCATTGTTTTATAACCAATAAATGATACCGTTATGTTATAACTTCCGGGAGCAATATTGGGAATGGTAAAATTGCCGTCAACATCTGTAGCAGCACCATAATAAGTACCCTTTAGTAAAATGTTTACACCGATAAGCGGTTCATTATT
>CAZHBJ010000198.1:0-5634 GCA_964530445.1 uncultured Ignavibacteriaceae bacterium | reverse complement strand
TTCGCAGTAGGTACAGTTTTTTCCTCCGGAATATTCGGACCCAAAAGACCGGACAAAGAAAAAATTTCAACATACGAAAGCGGAATGAAACCCGTTGGTACAACAAAAGAAAGAGTTTCCGTTAAATATTATCTCGTTGCAATGTTATTTATAATTTTCGATCTCGAGGTAATTTTTGTTTATCCTTGGGCGGTAGAATTTAAGAAAATGTTCAATGAAATTGGAATGTCGGTTTTTATTTCAATGTTGATATTTTTAGTAGTGTTAGAGCTTGGCTATTTGTATGTGTATAAGAAAGGCGGTTTTAGATGGGATTAGAAGCGAAATTAAATCAGAATGGATTTATTACAACTACATTAGATGCTATGATTGAATGGTCGAGAAAGAATTCTGTTTGGCCGATGCCAATGGGAATATCTTGCTGCGGAATAGAAATGATGGCTGCTGCTGCTCCCAAATATGATATTGCCCGATTTGGCTCGGAAGTTATGAGGTTTACACCGCGTCAATGCGATTTAATGATAGTGGCCGGAACAGTTACTTTTAAAATGTCTCATGTTGTAAGAAAAATTTATGATCAAATGCCGGATCCCAAATGGGTAATAGCAATGGGTGCATGCACATCTTCCGGCGGTATGTACAGATCATACAGTGTTGTCCAGGGTATTGATCAATTTTTACCAGTAGATGTTTATCTTGCCGGCTGTCCGCCGCGTCCTGATAATTTGCTGAACGCTCTTATTCAAATCCAGGATAAAATCGGAAAAACTAGAGCAAAAGATTTTCAGGATAAACCGATGCCTGAATTAACAGTCATTCAAAATAATTAATTAAATGGAATTAAAAGAATTATTAGAGCAGAAGCTAAAAGAAAAATTTAGCGATGAAAGTTTTACGTTTAACGAATACAGCGGAGAACTTATACTTTCTTTCGATAAAAAAAATATTGTTAGGGTAAGTTCGTTATTAAAAGAAGATCCGGATTTGCAATTTAAACTTTGTGAAGATATAACGGCTGTTGACTGGGCTAAACGGAAAGACAGATTTACGGTTGTTTATCATATCTATTCTCTAAAACTTAATACAAGATTGGTTTTAAAAGCTAATGTAGATGAATCAAATTGCAATATTGATTCCGTTTCATCCGTTTGGAAAACTGCAAATTGGCATGAGCGTGAAACTTACGATATGTACGGAATTAAATTTAATAATCATCCGGATTTAAGGAGGATGTATATGCCTGAAGAATTTGAATATTATCCTTTGAGAAAAGATTTTCCATTAATGGGTATTCCGGGCTCTATACCCCTTCCTAAAAAGTAAAGAAGAAATATGCAGAAATTAAACAAAGATGATGTAAATCCTAAAATATTAGAATCTCTGCTGGCCGATACGGATATTACTATTGAAGATGCATTAGAAAATGAAATGATACTGAATATGGGGCCGCAGCATCCTGCAACTCACGGCGTTTTACGTCTTTTACTTAAGTTGGACGGTGAAACAGTGATGGGATGCGTACCGGAACTTGGATATCTGCATCGAGGCTATGAAAAATTAGCTGAAAACATGAGCTATTATGAATTCATACCTCATACCGATAGACTTGATTATTTGTCTCCCATGGCTAATTACGTTGCATGGGCTTTAGCAGTTGAAAAGTTAGCAGGCATTGAAGCTCCTCCAAGAGCGCAATATATCAGAATGATTATAACTGAATTGGCAAGAATTGCGTCCCACCTTGTTGCAGTCGGGGCTATGGCAATGGATGTGGGGGCTATGACTGTATTCCTTTGGACTTTTCGTGAAAGAGAAAAAATTCTTGATATATGGGATATTTTATGCGGCGCAAGATTTACAAATAGTTACACACGTATAGGCGGAGTAGCAAACGATGCACAGCCGGAAGCTATTGCTAAGGTAAAGTGGTTTATTAACCAATATCTTGAAAACCTGGAAGAATGCGAAAGACTGCTAAATACCAATAGAATTTTTATCGAGAGACTGGACGGAGTAGGTGTAATTAATGCTGAAGACGCTTTGGATTTAGGTCTTACCGGTCCAAGTTTAAGAGGCAGCGGTGTTGAATTTGATTTACGCAGAGCGCAGCCGTATTTATTTTATAATGAAGTTGATTTTAAAGTAATCACTTATCCTGACGGAGATTCGTTGGCAAGGTATTTTGTACGTACTGATGAAACAAGAGAAAGTATAAAAATCATACAGCAATGTCTTGATAAAATGCCGCAGGGAGATACTCTTTTGAATCAGCCTAAAAAAGTCCTTCCTAAAAAGACTGAGATTTACTCCAAAATGGAAGAATTAATTCACGATTTTATGATTGTTAATTTCGGAATTAATCCTCCTGTCGGAGATATATACCATGCGGTTGAAAATCCCAAAGGTGAACTGGGATTTTATCTTGTTAGTCAAGGAGAAGGTCATCCGTGGAAATGTAAAATCCGTTCACCCTCAATGGTGAATTTACAATCCTTACCTCATCTTGTTAAAGGAAGAATGGTTTCGGATGTCGTTGCAATTATAGGAAGTCTTGATCCTGTTATGGGTGAGGCGGATAAGTAAGGAAGTTTAAGATCAAGTTTAAGTATGACAAATGTAAAGATTAACTTTTAACTTCTTAAACTTATACTTGAGCTCTAAAATTGAAACAAACTTGAACTTACACTAAAACTTGAACTTATTATGATGGAATTTAATTTTACAGAAGAAAATTTAGGAAAGATTGAAAATCTCCTAAAAAAATATCCTACCAAACGTGCAGCCGTTATGCCGGTATTATATCTTGCTCAAGAACAAAACGGATGGATATCTCAGGAAGTAATGATAGCGGTTGCAAAGATTCTTGAATTAACAACGGAAGATGTACTCGGTGTGGTAACTTTTTATACCATGTATCATCAGAAGCCTGTAGGTAAATATCATTTGCAGGTTTGTACTAATGTTTCTTGTATGTTAAGAGGCGCTCACGATATTTATGATCATGTAAGGGCAAAATTAGCAATTGATAACGGCGGAATAACAGGAGATAAAATGTTTTCGTTAGAGGAAGTTGAATGTATGGGATCCTGCGGAACTGCTCCGATGATTGCCATAAACGAAGACTATTTTGAAAACCTAGATAAACAAAAATTAGATCAAATTTTAGAATCCTTAAAGAATAAAAACTAAATGGAAAAGATTGTTTTACCGGATATTAAAGATCTCCATCTTATAAATGTTTATGAACAAAACGACGGCTACACTGCTGCTAAAAAAGCGTTTAGCCAATCCACGGATGATATAATCGATCAAGTAAAAAAATCGGGATTGCGTGGAAGAGGCGGAGCTGCATTTTTAACTGGCCTAAAATGGAGCTTCATGCCTAAGTCGGATGATAAGCCCAAGTATTTGTGTATAAACGGTGATGAAAGTGAACCGGGTTCATTTAAAGACAGGCAAATTTTTGAATTCAATCCGCACCAATTAATTGAAGGTATTTTAATTACTGCTTATGCAATTCAAGCTAAAACAGTTTATGTATATATAAGGGGAGAGTATCATAAATGGATTAAATTATTCGAGAAAGCACTTTCCGATGCGTATGAAGCCGGCTATGTTGGTGAAAAAATGAAAGAAAAATTCGGGATAGAGTTTTCATGTAACATTTATGTTCATAAAGGAGCCGGAGCTTATATTTGCGGTGAAGAATCCTCGTTGATGAATTCAATTGAGGGAAAGCGCGGTTATCCTAGGGTAAAACCTCCTTTCCCGGCTCAAAACGGTTTATGGGGGAATCCGACCACAATAAATAATGTTGAAACAATTACAAATGTTCCTGCTATTATTAATAAAGGCTGGGAATGGTTTTCAAAAATAGGTGAGCCGAAGCATCCGGGAACTATACTTTACGGTTTAAGCGGACATGTAAATAAACCGGGTGTTTATGAACTGCCTTCCGGTACTTTGTTAACAGATTTAATTTATAAATATGCCGGTGGAGTTCGGGGGGATAAAAAAATATTATGTGTAATTCCGGGCGGGTCATCTATGCCGCCTTTAAGAGGTGACCAGATTGAAGGCGTAAAAATGGATGCCGAATCATTAAAAGCATACGGTACCGCAATTGGTACTGCAGGGGTTATGGTGATGGATGAAGATACTGATTTGGTTAAAGTTTTGGCAAGGATCGCTAAATTTTATTATCATGAAAGCTGCGGACAGTGTACACCGTGTCGCGAAGGCACCGGCTGGATGCTGAAAATCTTAAATAGAATAATTAGAGGCGAAGGCTCAATAAAAGACGTCGATCTTTTAGTTTCTGTTGCAAACAATATCGAGGGCAATACAATTTGTGCTCTTGGTGAAGCTGCCGCTTGGCCTGTAAAATATATGGTTACACGTTTTAAAGATTATTTTGAAAAACGGGTGAATAAAGAAGTTATGCTGCCGGTTGCAAATAAAGTTCATTCAATGAGGCAAACAGCATTTCCGCTTGCAGATGTTAAAGAATAGCTTTTTCATAAAAGACTGAAAAAATAAAAACCTCTTTATTTATAAGAGGTTTTTATTTTTAAATAAATCATTTTGTAAAGCCGGCTAAATTAGTGTGCCGCACGCTGTCCTAGTTCATGATCAAGAAATAACAACCCGCTATTGTTATCGCCGATTAATTTTATCCTATCTAAAATTTTTAATGCGGATGCTTCCTCTTCTACCTGCTCGGTTACAAACCACTCTAAAAAAATATTTGTTGCATGGTCTTTTTCAGATATAGCTAAATCCACAAGAGCATAAATTGCTTTTGTTACTTTTTGTTCATGCTCATAAGTATCTTTAAAAACTTCTTCAGCAGATTTCCAGCCGACTTTTGGAGCGGCTATTTGTGAAAGATTTATTTTGCCGCCTGCTTGTAGCAAATAATTATAAAACTTCATCGCATGGCCGTACTCTTCCTGAGATTGAAGCTGCATCCATCTTGCAAAACCGCTTAAATTTTCCGACTCAAAATAAGCTGCCATTGCTAAATATTCGTACGAAGAATATAATTCGGCATTTAACTGTTCATTTAACGACTTTTGTACTTTTTCATTTACCATAGCTAAATCCTTTTATTTAATGAAATTACTTTAGATTTGTGTTTTAATGTAAAAAAGTATTTTTTATGCTTCAAGCATCAAAATAAATTTATTATGAACATTAGGCATATCTCACACTGTTTTTCTGTTCAAATAATAATTTGTGCATTAAACTTACAATAATTTTGAGGTACTTTTGAATTATTCCAATCAATATAAAAAAATGGAAACTTATATAGAGAATTTACAAAATGAAATTTGCACAAACTTTGAAGATCTGGATGATCAAAAATTCTCAGAAGATATTTGGATAAGACAGGAGGGAGGAGGCGGAAAATCAAGAGTAATTCAAAACGGAAACATAATTGAAAAGGGAGGTGTAAATACTTCTTCAGTCTTTGGTGAGATGCCTGATGCTGTGGCAGTTCAATTAAAAATAGAAAAAACAGAATTTGCAGCATGCGGCTTATCAATTGTAATACATCCGTATTCTCCAAGAATCCCTACTATACATATGAATATTAGGTATTTTGAAACAGAAACCGGAAAATCTTGGTTC
>CAZHBJ010000197.1:0-5709 GCA_964530445.1 uncultured Ignavibacteriaceae bacterium | reverse complement strand
TCAAAATTAACCGTTTTAAGATTTTCAATGTTAAAATTTAAGTTTCAAATATAAAGAGCATGCTAAATAAATGCAAAATATTAAATCACTAAAACATTATTTAATACGCTGTTAAACTTACAATTAGAATTACGAATTTAAAGCCAAAAACATCACAAAACCTAAATTTTTATGGAACTTTTAATTAATTATTAAAATTTACTTGACAAATTGCAATTAATTTCTTAATAATTAATGTGTTTATTTTATTTTACCTTACTTAATTAAGTTAGTCCGTTATTATTTTTTAGAATTTAAGGATTAATCAATTTTTTGTTAAAAGATTTTAACGGGCAGAATATTATACATAGGATTTTCACTAAATAAAAACATAAAAACAAACAGAAGGAACACAGCTTATGAAAAAAATCGAAGCGATCATTAGACCTCATAAACTTGACGATGTCAAGGAGTCATTGATTGAGTCAGGTATAAAAGGGATGACTATCTTGGAAGTACGCGGAATAGGGCGACAGAAGGGACAAACCGAAGTATACAGGGGCGCCGAATATCAAATTGACTTTATCCCTAAAATTATGATTGAAGTTATAGTACCGGATAATTCGTTGGAGACCGCAGTTGCAGCTATTATAAAAGCTGCAAAAACCGGACAGGTTGGAGACGGTAAACTATTCATTTCTACTATTGATGAAGTGATTAGGGTAAGGACAGAAGAAACAGGTGAAAGTGCTTTTTAATAAAATCGCACAAACATCCATATTAAACAAATATTTATAAATCATATGGAGAGAAACAAATGAAAGTATTAAGTACAAAATGGATTGTCTTTTTTAGTCTTCTATTGTCTGTTTTTCTTACTATCTCATTATCTGCCCAAGATTTATCAATTGGAACAGATGTTGTAAGCAGATATATCTGGCGCGGCTTTGACCTGGGAGATAATACTCCCAGCATACAACCGACTATAGAATTCTCAACTGGCGGTTTCACTGCCGGGTTTTGGGGAGCTTGGGCTACTGCAAATAATGTTACAAATGAAATAGATATCTATGCCAGTTATGCATTTGATTTATCAACTGCCGGTGGTTTGAGCCTCGGAATCACTGATTATACAAATCCGAATGACGGTACGGGAATAGGTAACTTCAATAATTACAATAATGCAAAAGGACCCGGTGCACATTTTCTTGAAGGTAATGTAAATTATTCCGGTCCGGGAAGTTTTCCAATCTCATTATCATTAAACTTTTTCTTCTACAATGTAGCTAATAACCCTATCTATTTTGAAGTGGGATATGGAACAACTGTAAAAGATGTAGGATTAAATTTCTTTGTCGGCGGAACACCGGGTGAAAAAGGATTCTACTATGCAGTTGACAACTTCAGTATTATCAATACGGGTTTAAAAGTTTCGAAAGAGATTAAAATCACGGACAGTTTTAGTCTTCCTATTTTCGGTTCCGTAATTCTAAATCCAGCTACTGAAAATATGTACTACGTACTTGGTTTTTCTCTTTAAAATTTTTCAAACCTTAATGTAGACTAAGAACTAAAAAATAAAATAAAACAAATATTAATTAATATTACAAGGAGTAAATATGCATGATTCCAAATTCATAAATACGCTTCTCTACGTTTTTATGATTATTACCTTGCTTGTTGTTCTCTCCCATCAAAAAACTTATGCACAAACCATACCTGACCCGGGAGGGACAAAAACCGGTACTATCAACGACGTCCCGGCTACAAAACCAGGCTCACCAACATTGACTGAAGTCGGAAATGCAGCAGGACATAATAAAATAGCCATCAATTTTATGTGGACACTAATTACCGGTTTTCTTGTAATGTTTATGCAGGCCGGGTTTGCAATGGTGGAAGCAGGTTTAACAAGAGCTAAAAACGTAGCACATACAATAGCAATGAACTTCATGATTTATCCTCTAGGTATGCTTGGATTTTATGTTTGCGGTTTTGCTTTTATGTTCGGAGGTGTAGGTGCTCTTGGATCACTCGGCGGTTATGCCGGATTAAGTCATGAAATAACTATTAACCTTTTCGGAAAGCCGTTCGGACTGTTAGGCTGGAGCGGATTCTTTCTAAAAGGTGCCGGTTATGATACAGCTGTCTTTACTCTATTTTTATTTCAGATGGTTTTTATGGATACAACAGCAACTATACCAACCGGTGCAGCTGCAGAAAGATGGAAATATTCCGCCTTTATGATTTACGGTATTTTTATCGGCAGTATAATGTACCCTATCTTTGGAAACTGGGTTTGGGGCGGCGGATGGCTTTCTCAATTAGGAACTAATTTTGGATTAGGACATGGTCACGTAGATTTCGCCGGATCTTCTGTAGTACATATGCAAGGGGGTGTAATCGGATTAATATACGCATGGCTGATTGGTCCGAGATACGGTAAATATAATAAAGACGGGAGTATCAACCCGGTTCCGCCGCATAATATTCCGATGGCAATTATCGGAACATTTATTCTTGCTTTCGGCTGGTTTGGATTCAACCCGGGTTCAACTTTAGCCGGGACAGATTTGAGAATTAGCGTTGTAGCCGTAAATACGATGCTTGCAAGTGCAACCGGCGCTTTGGCAGCAACTTTATGGATGTGGTGGTTTAGAACAAAGAAACCCGATCCTTCTATGATGGCAAACGGAATGTTAGCCGGACTAGTAGCAATTACTGCCCCATGTGCATTTGTAAGTGCGGCAGGTGCTTCTATTATAGGCTTAATTGCAGGTGTTTTAGTTGTAGAATCCGTTTTCTTTTTTGACAAATTAAAAATTGATGATCCTGTCGGTGCGATCTCTGTTCATGGTGTTAACGGCGCCTGGGGATGTTTGGCATTAGGATTATTTGCAGACGGAACATACGGAGACGGGTGGAACGGTGTAGCCGGAACTGTAAGAGGATTATTCTATGGCGGCGGAATAGGACAATTTGTTGCAGAGCTGATCGGTGTTATTACCTGTTTTGTTTTGCTTTCAATTATGTCTTATATAGTGTTCAAAATAGTTGAAAAATTGGTCGGGAATAGAGTACCTCAAGAATTCGAAATTGACGGATTGGATATTCCTGAAATGGGAGTTCATGGTTACAGCGGATTCGAAATGGATAAAGCAGCAGAAATTACACATCCTAAAAATTAGATAATCTATAAAGTGTGAGGAATTTTTCCTCACACAAAATTTTAGTTTTAATAAAGAAAGGTAAAATAATGAATAGTCAACCATTCTCGCTTTTATTTTCCATACTTGCTCTTATTACAGGCGGAGCAATAGGATTATTATTCGGATTAATTCAAAATAAAGCATTGATAAAAAACAAAAAGCTACAACAGCAGGGAAAATTAAAGAACAATTTAGTGATTATGCCAGGTTCATTTACGCGGATTGTAGGATTATTAATTGTGTTAGTCTTAGTACAGTTAACATGTCCGATTTTTTTTAGTGGAAATATTCAATGGCTGGTTTCCGCGGGAATTGTTTTAAGTTATTCTTTTACTCTTTTAAAACAGATGAATAATAGGATATCAAATAGTTAATTTATTTCTTTTCCCAATGCCAGTGCCAGGGTTCAAAGGCTACACCCCATTTGTTATTTTCGGGATAAGATAAATAGAAATTAAATTTCGCTGCGTTCTTCAGCATCCATTTATATTCTGGAAGTTTGGCAAAGTCATCTGCTGTTTGATGATCACTAAATCCGTTTATCCCGTCTTTGGTGCAAAAGTCTATTGCATTATCTCTTGGGCTGCCGTGCTGGCTGTATCCGGGCATTGCTATCCATTTGGCATTTTCTTTTAAAGAGTAATTGCTGTTTGTTGTTAAGTAGTGAAAAAAGAGATAAGCCTGTCTTCCAGGTGAACGATAACCCGAATCTATATATAATTTCCTGCCAATATCTTTTTGCATTTTTGCATTCATTTTTAAATAATCTTTGTACGAATGTTCCGGGCAGTATTGAATACCGGTTTGTCTATTTCCTACTTTTATAGAAGGGATTTCTTTTAAATCATACGGCTTACTCATCGAATAAAACGGACCTTCAAATCCTAATTTTTTCGGATCGATATCAAATATCCTAGAAGCAAAATCCTTTTCAATAGGGTCCAGGCTATTCATCAAGGTGTCATAATCAACTATCGCGCGGCGATCCTTAGGCATTCTATTTAGAAATTGATCAAAACGGCCTGCTATTTTTCTTGCGGCATAACGTTGAACAAAATTAAGATATTTATAGTTCGGCTCTTGGAAATAAAGTAAGGTTAAATACCCTGTTAATAAAAGGAATAAACCGAGAATTATTATAAATATTTTTTTAAAGTGCCGGGTAAATCCCGAAAATAAATTCATATATTTTTAATTTTTTTTTAATTATAATAATAAATATTAAAATTCAATATTATCTATTTTCGAAATTACAATTTATTATTTTAATTTTTTTGTAAAAAATTTTCATCCCAAATATAAGAATTAGTCCGTAAAGTGATATTAAAATTATTTAGGATATGAAAAAGATAGTATTTAATACTGAACCGGAAATTATGGAGTCTGCTGTTAAGGTTTTTGCAGAACAAGGATTTCATAATTCAAGTATGATAAAAATTGCAGGGACTGCCGGTATTACTTTAAATGATTTATACTCAAAATTCAAAAACAAGGGCGTTATTCTAAATAAAATTTTCGAAAACGTCTGGGAACATCTATATAGACAAATCTCTTTCCTTAAAGGCAAAGACATTTCGCCAATTGAAAAAATAAACATTTTAATTGATTACTTTTTCGATATTTTTTCTGCTAATCCGAAACTGGCGATAGTCTTTGTTAATAACCAGATCAATATTCCGAAGTCATATCATCATTGGAAAAAATACTATAATCAATTTCTGGATTCCGGGGAAGAAATTTTAAGAGACGGCAAGCAAAGCGGATTAATTAATAAAAACATAGATATAAGAATCTTCAGATATTTTTTATTCGGCGGGATTAGATACCTTCTCGATATTTGGGCAAAAAATCCTCATTCTATTCAAAGCAGTATGTTAAGACAAAATGTAAAGCAGATTATAAAAAGAGGTATTACAGAAAGTAATTGTTAATAATCTACAACGAATATAATAGATTAAAAGCAATCCCGATTTTAAAATAGACGTTAAAATTACTCTCCTTCAATTTTATTAGATCCGATGCAACTTCAAAATTAATTTCGGATTGATAATTAAGTCTCATAAAATATCCTGCGGATAACCCTAAATAATATATAAAAGACAAATCTTCATTGTCATATTTTGAAAACGGAATTACTGAAATTCCTGCATAAGGAATAAAATAAAAGTTATGATTAATCCTTGCTTCCGGACCTAAGTTTAAATAAAGCGAAGTATTATTAATTCCCAGTTCATTATAAAACCCGACCTGTGTCGGATACATATCAAGCGGCATAATAAAATTTGAGATTCTGTAATTAATATTTATGTAAAACCGTTCCGAATAATTTGATAATTTCCTATTGTCCTTTGCGGAATACCCTGAATTTATTATTATATAATTATAAGCCGGATAATAATAGTCTATTTCTTCAGCGGTAGTATCTTGTTCCAATTTGTAATTTTGATTACCAATGTTAGTACTGGTCTTATTTTTATTTTCGGGAAGTATGTTAGTAAAACTTAAAGATATGAAAATGAAA
>CAZHBJ010000196.1:0-5723 GCA_964530445.1 uncultured Ignavibacteriaceae bacterium | reverse complement strand
AACATTCCAATTTCCAAACTAAGTCATGGTTCGACTCCGCTCTCCATGACATATATGTTTAAATAGTCATCCCAAGCGAAGTGGAGGGATGATTTATGAATTAATAATAATTTCAATAAATTAGCGTAATATCTAATTTATTTATAAAGATTTTATTATAATTTAGTCATTAAAAAAAATATTTCTAAACCACTCCGAGGAATGTTTAATGACTAAATTCTTTTTTTTATCAACGCTTTTGTTTTGTTTCATAGTAATGAATAAAAACAATTTTGCGCAATCCAATACTGTAGTACAAATATCAACTCCGCAAGAAAAAGGACCAGCAGAAACTACAATTTCAATAAATCCTCAAAATCCCCGGAATGTTGTTGCTTCATTTTATAATAAAAATCTAAAATATCCATTCATTACAGATTTTACATATACTTCTTTTGACGGAGGGAAGACATGGAAAGAAGTTCCTAATAGTAATCCGGAAAAAAGAATACAGGGCGATGACGCGGTTGCATTCGGAAATGACGGCATTGTTTATCATTCCTTTTTATCTTTCTTCGGTTCGTGGGATAATAATAAAGTAAAGCAATATTCCGGAATATATGTAAGCTCTTCAACCGACGGGGGATTAACATGGGGACAGCGTTCTGTTGTAGTCGATCATATTAATACATCCGCGCCGATGGAAGATAAGCCCTATGTTGCAGTGGATAATTCATCTTCTTCACCTTATAAAAATAATGTTTACATCGCATGGACTCATTTTCAAAAATATGGAAGTAAAAATCCGGCCGACTCTTCTCAAATATATTTCTCAAGATCAATAGACAGCGGAAAAACTTTTTCTACACCGATAAGAATTTCAGATACGGGCGGCGATTGTCTTGACAGCAGCAATACTGTCGAAGGCGCTATTACAACGGTAAGTCCGGATGGAAAGGTATATATTGTTTGGGCCGGACCAAAGGGTTTGGTTTTTACAGAATCAAAAGACGGCGGAAAAACTTTCAGTCCGAATAAAGTTATAGGATTTGTATACCACGGCTGGGATTTGCCGGTTCCTGGTATATATAGGGCGAATGGAATGCCTGTTACAAAAGTAGATTTAAGCAGCGGAAAATATAAGGGGACTATTTATGTTAATTGGGTTGACGATAGATTCGGTGATCCTGATGTATTTGTAAAATATTCTAGGGATGAAGGAAAGTCGTGGTCAAACCCGGTCAGAGTTAATAACGACAAGGTTAATAACGGTAAATATCAATTCTTTACCTGGATGGCGGTTGATCCGGTTGACGGCTCAGTGAATGTTGTTTTTTATAATCGAGCAGGTTATGATAGTACAGAAACAGGAGTTACTTTAGCACGGAGTGTGGACGGAGGAAAAACTTTCGTAAATTATAAAATCAATCAACCGGCATTTAATTGTAACCCGGAAGTCTTTTTCGGAGATTATACGGGAATAGATGCTTATAATGGAGAAGTAATTCCTATTTATATGTATTTTAAAAATAAATTTGATTTAGGAATAGCAGCCGCTTTATACCATTTTAAGCCTGGTACACAAAAGCAAATTAATTAAATATTTAATTGAACACGGATTACACTGACAACACTGATTTTCACGGAAAGATCTTTAGTGTACTTTATGTTTATTTTTAAATTTTTACGGTGTTAATCCTTGAAAACAGTGTCGCCCGTGTTCTATTTTAAATATATTATAGAATCTGCTTTAGCAAAATAAAAAAGCCCGCGGGAACACGGGCTTTTTCTTTTAATATGAAAAATTATTAGAGGCCTAATAACGCGATAGATGATTTAGCTAAATCAACAAGAGGAGTAAAATATACACCTAATACTAAAATCGGAGTAAGCATAATAACAACCAATGCAATTGCTCCGTAAGAGGAAGAAAATCTTGGAACTTCTTTTTCAGCTTTATCAATAAACATGTGTTTCAATACTTTAATATAGTAATAAAGTGAAACGACTGTATTTAGTAAAGCAATTACTGCAACCACAATCATTTTAGCATCGACTAATGCAATAAAAATATAAAGCTTGCCGATAAAGCCTGCTGTAGGAGGCAAGCCGGTTAATGAAACTAAAAATATAGCTAAAGAGACGCCTAAAAACGGGGAAGAGGCGCCTAATCCTTTATAGTCATCAAGTTCTTCGCTTCCTATTTTATTGGATATAAGCATTACAATAAAGAATGCTCCTAAATTCATGAAGGCATATATTGCAAAGTAAATTACTATGGCGGCAATTCCTTCGTTTGACATAACCGCCAATCCTAAAAGAAGATAACCCGCATGTGCAATGCTGGAATATGCTAATAGTCTCTTCATATTATTTTGCCAGAGAGCAGTAAAATTGCCGAGTGTCATTGTAAGGATTGAAATTACTACAATCAGACTCTTCCAGTCGATAGCGCCTAATAAATGCCAGAAACCTTCGGGATCGACCGATTTAATAAAGGTTATTTTGATAAATCTGATTAAAAGAGCAAAACCGGCTGCTTTACTTGCAATAGATAAAAATGCAGTTATCGGGATAGGCGCGCCTTCATAAACATCAGGTGTCCAAAAATGAAATGGTGCGGCTGAAATCTTATAACCGATACCTACAAAAATCAATACGCCTGAAAGGTAAAGAGCTAAACCGGGGCCTTGAGCTGCTTGTAATATAGAATTTATCGCATAAAGATTGGTGCTGCCGGTTATTCCGTATATAATTGATATACCGAACAGCATAATACCGGAAGATATGCTGCCGTATATTACATATTTTAAGGAAGCCTCGCTGTTTCTTAAAGATTGTTTTGTAATGCCGGCCAATACGTATGATGATAAGGAAACTAATTCCAGCGAAAGATAAATTACAATTAAATCTACGGAAGAAACCATAAACATCATTCCCAGTATCATACCGAATATTAAGGTGTAATACTCACCTAATCTATCGGTGGTGTTTTTAATTTCCGATGATGAAACAGAGAAGAGGATTATTAAAACCGATGCCAGTATAATTAATAATTTAAAGAAATTACCAAAAGGATCAATGGCTAACATTCCTACGCTTGAACTTGTTGCAAAAGCAAACGAACTCGAATTAAAATGTTCGATTATAAAATAGCCGGCTACCAGCAGCCCGCCTATTGCAACATAAGGAAGAAATCTTTTATCCTTGTTCATAATTAAATCAACAAGAACCAAAAGAACTATAACAATAGCAATTGTAATTTCAGGCTTGATTAAATAAAGGTCTTTTACGAGATAATTTAGATTATAAGTATTCACTTTAGTCTGTTCGTATTAAATTAAAATTTTATTTTAGAGTCCTAATAAAGAACCGTATACAACTTTTGCATCTATCATAAACTTAACCATATGGTTTACGGATGTATTCATTAAGTTAAGCATTGCCGCAGGGTAAATACCCAAGAATATTACAATTAAACCGAGCGGAACAAGCATTGCATATTCTCTGAAAGTAAGATCCTTAAGCATAGTCCATTTTTCTTTTAAGCTGCCCAAGAAAACTTTTTGTAAAGCGATCAGCATATAGCCTGCACCTAAAAGAATACCTAATGTGGAAATAACAGTAATTATTCTTATAGCCGGAACGCTGAATGCACCTATGAATACAAAAACTTCGGAAACGAAACTGCTTAATCCGGGAAGTCCTATTGCGGCAAAAAAGGCTACCGTTGTTATACCGGCATATATCGGCATTTGAGTAGCCAAGCCCCCGAAAGCATCCATATCTCTTGTATGTGCCCTGTCGTATATAACTCCAACGATAAGGAATAACATTGCCGTGATGGTACCGTGGTTAAACATTTGCAAAATCGCACCTGATATTCCGATAGTAGTTAACGAAGCCATACCCAGCATAACAATACCCATATGCGATATGGAAGAGTAGGCAATCATTTTCTTAAAATCTTTTTGCGCCATTGCGCATAATGCGCCGTATATTATGTTTATCATACCGAACAAAGCAATCCACCAGACCAGCTTTTCGGTAATTTCCGGGAAAATAGGGAATGAAATTCTTAGAATACCGTATGCTCCCATCTTTAGCAAAACACCGGCAAGAATAACACTTATTGCTGTCGGCGCTTCAACGTGTGCATCAGGCAGCCATGTGTGGAAGGGGAACATTGGAATTTTAATTGCAAACCCGATGAATAATGCTATGTATGCTATAAATCTTAGGTTGTTTGGATTCAACGGGGAGAGTATGCCGGTAGCGGTATAATTATGTACATTCATCATTGAAAGCATATTGAATGTAAATATTTTGGAGCCGTCTGCCAAAGTTTGAGTTGAACTGAAATATAAACCGATCATAACAAGCAGAATGAATACACTTCCGAGCAAAGTATAAAGGAAAAATTTAATTGCCGCATATTCTCTTCTCGGGCCGCCCCACATTCCGATTAAGAAATACATCGGGAGAAGCATCAATTCCCAGAAAATATAGAAGAGGAAGAAATTAAGTGCGACAAAAACACCCATCATTCCTGTATCTAGCAAGAGGAACAAAGCAAAGTAACCTTTAATGGATTTTTTTATCGACCATGAAGACAGTGTAGCGATAAATGTTACAATGGCAGTAAGAAGAACCATTGCAACGCTTAATCCGTCTATACCAAGGAAGTAGTCAATTTTTATTGTTCCGATCCAGGAGAAGGCACTAATATTAATCCAATTGAATTGTTCTTTAAATTGGAAAGAAGCAGGGTCATTTATTCCACCGAGTGAAAAATTAAACCAATGCAAAATTAATATTGCAAGAATTACCTGAAGTCCGGTAATAAAAAGCGTAGTGCTTTTTATTATCGATTCTTTGTTTTTGGGTATGAATAAAATAATCACCATTCCTAATATCGGCAGGAAGGTTATTAACGATAAGATGGGAAATTTTTCCATTTTTTATTTACCTAAGATTTTCAAAAACTAAAATGACTTAAATAAGAATAATAGAATTACTATCGAGAATATTACCAATACTATATAAGTTTGAACTTTTCCGGTTTGAAACTTTCTAAAGAATAAACCGATAAAGCCGCTAAAATATGCGGCCGAATTTACTACTCCGTCAACCACAACATTATCAAACTTACCGCTCAGCTTAGAAATCTGCTTTGTAACCGTTGCAGTACCGTTTACTATTCCGTCCACTATATTTGTATCTATCCATGAAAGCACTTTACTAAGCCCGAATGTAAATGCAACGAAAGTGGCGGCATAAAATTCATCAAAGTACCATTTGTTTAACAGGAAATTATAAACAGGCTTTGTCCGTTCAGCAAGCTTATCGGCATCCAATTTTTTCCATTGATAAAATAGAAATGCAATTAATAAACCGGCAGATGCTAAGAATAAAGAAAGTATCATTGAAGGAACATGAGCATCTTCCATCGCTTTGGTATACATCTCGGAATATGTAACTTCTTCTCCGGCTTTAAGCTTTGTTCCAGGCTCAACAGCATCGGATTTCATAAAAGAATAACGTGAATCTTGAGGAGTGTAAATTTCCGGAGCCTTTACCCATTTGGAAAGAAGCGCTCCTTGTTCAGGATTGAACGGATTCGGTGTATACCAAATAAAGATTGATAATGTTGCTAAAACCACCAGCGGCATAGCCATTACAAAAGGAGATTCATGTGCATGATCATATTTCTCTTTATCTCTAGGCTTACCGTGGAAAGTAAG
>CAZHBJ010000195.1:0-5835 GCA_964530445.1 uncultured Ignavibacteriaceae bacterium | reverse complement strand
TTTCTTCTTCCGGCGCTAAATCTACTTCTATTTATGTTGGAAATACACTTATAGGTCAAACAACTAGTTCCGATACTTCTTTTAAAGTTATTGCAACAGACTATGGCAATACCTGGATTAAAGCAGTTGCTACGGATACTCTTGGAATCACAAAAGCAGATTCAAGTTATTTTGTGGTAAATCCGGCTGTTACTGTTGAAGCCGAACCAAGCGGAATTATTGACGGAATAAATTATATAAGCAATACTTCGGTAATTTTATCTTTATATGCACCTTATAAAAAGAATGTATATGTTATCGGTGATTTTAATAACTGGATTGTCAATCAAAATTATTATATGAAACTAACACCGGACAGCACCCGTTGGTGGATAGAGATAGACGGTTTAACTCCGCAGAAAGAATATATATTTCAATATTTGGTTGACGGCTCATTAAGAATTGCAGATCCTTATTCCGAAAAAATCAGCGATCCGAATAATGATCAATATATTTCCGATAGTACTTATCCGAATCTTATTAAATATCCGGCAGGTAAAACAACACAGATTGCGACAGTTATGGAAACAGGGCAAACTCCATATCAATGGCACGATTCAAGCTTTGTACCCCCGGCAAAACCGGATCTTGTTATATATGAATTGTTAGTTCGTGATTTTGTATCAACCCATGATTATAAAACATTAACAGACACGCTTTCTTATTTTAAAAATCTCGGTGTTAATGCAATTGAACTAATGCCGGTGATGGAGTTTGAAGGTAATATTAGTTGGGGTTACAACCCGGATTTTTTTGATGCGCCGGATAAGTATTATGGCCCTAAAAATGATTTGAAGAAATTTATAGATATGGCACATCAGGCAGGTATCGCGATAATTCTCGATATTCCGTTTAATGATGCATTCGGTTCATGTCCGCTTGTTAGATTATACTGGGACCCGGCAAATAATATTCCGGCAGCAAACAATCCTTGGTTTAATCAGCATCCGACACATCCTTATAATGTAGGATATGATTTTAACCATACATCTGCAGCTACGCATTACTTTGTAGATGCAACAACTAAATTTTGGCTTTCTAAATATCATGTTGACGGATTTAGATTTGACCTGGCTGGCGGCTACACACAGACCTATAATCCGAATGATGTAAATGCCTGGCAAAGTTTTGATCAATCCAGAATAAACAATCAGGAAAGAATTGCAAATGCAATTTGGAGTGTTAATCCAAACGCTTATGTTATACTTGAAGAATTTGTTGCCAATTCGGAAGAGAAAATAGTTACACACAATGGAATGCTGGTTTGGGATAATATGAGCTCAGCGTATGAACAAGCTGCTATGGGTTATGCAACTAATCCGTCATGGGATTTCTCAGGAATTTCATACAAACAATGGGGTTGGACGGAGCCGGGTTTGGTCGGATATATGGAAAGTCATGATGAAGAAAGACTGATGTACAAAAACGAGCAATACGGGAATTCCAGCGGAAGTTATAATATTAAGAACATTCCTACCGGACTTAACCGCATAAAATTATGCGAGGCATTTTTCTATACCGTACCGGGACCGAAAATGCTTTGGGAATTCCAGGAATTAGGCTATGATTATTCAATTGATTATAACGGGAGAATTGGTGAAAAACCAATTAGATGGGATTATCTTTCAGATGCAAACAGGTTAAGATTATTTAAAGTAACAAAAGCTATTATCAATCTTAAACTGAATAATGATATTTTTAATACAAAAAATTTCAGTACTAATTTTTCCGGCAGTATAAAATCACTTACATTAACGGGGAATACTCAGAATGTTGTTGTAATAGGTAACTTCGATGTTGTATCGCAAAGTGCATCTACCTCAAGCTTTCCGTACACCGGAACATGGTATGATTATCTTTCGGGAAGTACTGTTGATATTTCCAGCGCTCCAATTCCCTTAGCTCCGGGAGAATTTCACATATATACTTCAAGTCCGCTTCCAGCTCCGGATACTTCTGTAGTTACCGGTATAAAAGGAAATGACTTTAGTGTAAAAACATTCAGCCTCGATCAAAATTACCCTAATCCTTTTAATCCGAGTACTACTATTAAATATCAAATTTCCAAGAGTAGTTTTGTTACATTAAAAATATATGATGTATTAGGCAGGGAAGTAACAACCTTAGTTAATACAAAACAACAAGCCGGAAGATACAGTGTTCAGCTATCAGCAACCGATCATCAGCTTTCAAGCGGAGTATATTTCTATCAACTAAAAGCAGGAAGTTTTATTAGTACAAAAAAGATGATTTTGCTGAAGTGAAAAAATGATTCAAGTTTGAATAAATCAGATTAGCTCAAACATACGCAGATGCTTGCTTAGCGTCATACCGTTTATAACGGTTATATTTTCCGAAGCAGATATCTCGCTTCCGTCGTAATCCGGATTTAAAGTAACAATGAAAATTTTTCCTTGCGACTTAACTTTTTTATGAGATTCAATAAAATATTTTATGGCTTCGGCATCCGGTTCTTTAAAAATTAAATAGCATTGCGCGGCAAATTTTGTCTGTCGTAAATTTTTCGAAAATGTACCGGTTATCGAATATCTTGTTTTGGAAGATTCGTCCTTCATTTTTATATCGGCATAACCCAGGTTTACAAACAGCAGCCTGATTTTATCCATTATCTTTTCCGGTGTTAATTGTATTAGATTTTGATAATATTTCTCGGCTGATTCTTGTTTGGCATCTTTGTCCTTGGGCATATTAAATATATCAATCCATTCATTTTCCAGAATAAGCTTTGAAAATATTTCAGGCCCTATCGTATCGATTAAATTTTTGTCCAATAATTCCTTCTCATGTAATTTCTGCCGGATTTTTTCATCAACGGAATTTCTGGTTAAATAACTTATTATGGTAATGGGCAATTTATTTTCTTCACCGGTACTTACTTTCTCTTCCAGCTGCCATTGAGTAATCGGTACCCACCACTGATCGAAATGGATAATGTACGGTGTATAAGCCAGATGAACTTTTGTTATGGTTGCCTGCAATCCCGCAAGAAGTACGGTAATAGATTTATCTTTTTCAAATTTGGTTAAGGAGTCCTCAAGATCTTTTTGCGACATACCGGGAAGATATTTTACAAAGCTTATTTTCTCCTGGTTGAATAATTCAATAAGTTTTTGAGTCCCGTATTTATCGTACTGGGAAAATACCACTGCCTGTTTGTTATTTGCAGCTATCGATTTTAACTGCGATGCGATTAATTGTCCTTTACTGCTTACAATGTTTTGCAGGGAAAAATTTGTAACCTGTTTTAATTGATGAAGCGATAAAAATACCTTGGATTGAAATCTGTACGGATTTCCGGTTTGCAATACATCGGTAATCTGATTTTGAGTATAAGACAACGCCTGATCGTATTCGTTTTTCTGATCTTTATTTAATTCAAGCCAGTATTCTTGTCTTACAGGATCCGGTATTTGGCCGGCTACTTCTTCTTTTGTCCTTTTTAAACTTGTTTTAGGTATAAATTCGGAAATTATCTTTTCGTTAAATTCCGGTTTTTCAAAATTTGATATCATCCAGGAAAATTTAGGATTTATAGCATTAAAGAATTTTTGAACTCTTTTTTTGAATTTGTTTAATTCTTCCGCATTTTCGTAAATAATACAATCGAAAGTCTTAAGCGTATCTTTGCTGATTAAATTCTCTTCGGTACTTTTAAATAGGATATCGTAAGAAATAATAAAAATTTGTTCTTTCTGTTCTAACTCAGAATTTATTTCTTTGCTTTCGGTAACAATCAATTTACGGGTAAGATTTGGTGTAAATTGATTCAGCCTGCCTTCCCAGCCGTATGAATTTCCGGTTGCCTTTTCGAATTCACTATCGCCGATTGAAAAATCATTTGTTATAATCAAAACTTTTTTAATGTCTCTTTTCCTGAACAGATAGTTTATTGCCGTAATTACCTGAACTTTTTTCCCTAATCCCAGTTCATCACATAAAAGAGCAAAATGATTTTCAGCCAGGAATATTACGCCTTCTTTTTGATACTGGTACAATTCCTTAAATATCTCTTCTTTCACTTCATCGCTTAAATCCACATTTGCTTGAAGCAGTTTATTTATGTGGTCAGTAGTAATAATTTCCGTTGATGTTTCATATTTAAAAGGATTAGTTTTGTTGGAATCATAGATAAGCTTTTTGGCTTTTGAAGGATCGATTATGATATTTTTTATGTCGACTTTATTATCGATTATATCCCAAGGAAATAACTCGGAAAAGTATTCTTTTTTGTTGAGCACAATTTTAAAATCATGATTTATCTTTTTTGAATTTATTACCGGTTGGGTTAATAACTCAGTGAACTTTTGGTCTATTAACGATGCCTGTCCCTCCAGAAGTTCAATTTTAGTTTGATATGTTTTCCCTTTGGAATTTAATTCTTCGAATGAATTTAAAAGATCTATATTATAAACTTTGGGAACAAATTCGGCTAAATAATCCAAAACCTCCGGAACGGTAATATTATAATTTACGGGGATAGTTCTTTTACTCTTAATCTCACTTTCTATTTTTTTTGTAGGCGTCTGTTCTTCATTAATTTTTATTTCTTTTACAGGTACTATCTCTTCTTCTTCACCTTTTTCGGATTTAATAAATGAAAGCGAAATTTTCTTTAAATGAGGCGTAAGCTGGCTAGTATATTCTTTTTTCTTATCGTCTTTAATCTTAAGTGAGAGCTGCTGGTCTTTATTCTCTATTATTGTAGAAAAATACTCTTTTAACTCTTGCTTAAAATAAATATTAACATTCGTTATAGGATAAGCCCCGAAACCGAAAAAAATTAAATTGGTTTTCGACTTAAGAGATAAAAGCCTTTGAGATGACTTATAAATTTTAATTTTTTTAAATTTAAACATGAACTTATCCAGGGCAGGAGTGTCGAAGCCGATAACAATTTTACCGGTGTCCCACATTCGTTTGGTGAACACCTCAACCTCTCTCCCTTCGTTGGTCGGCATACGTATCCACTTATCCCATAAAAAAGTTTCTGCTGATTCTAAATTTGTAAGTTTGGAGGCAGCGCTTTTACGTATCTTTTTATAAACAGACATTATTCACCGGTTTTTTGAAGGTGTACCTGTTCACAGGCAACTTTCAATCTTTCAAAAGGCTCCAGGAAGTTTCTATTTTCGGATACCGAATTTATTTCTTTTTTTATTTCAGGAAGTTCGGCCTCAAATTTTTTAGAAGTTTCAATAAAAGTTTTAGTATTATCTCCTGCAGGCGAATTTATTTCTTCCTTTGCTGCACCGTCTCTAGATGGTTTATCGTTCTGGCTGTACACTCTTACAACCCTTACGCCTTGTTTATTGTTTGCACCGAGGAAAAAAGGATCTCTAACTAGAATTAAATCGATTTCCTGAGAAATTGCACTGAGCAGAGGAACAGAAACAAGTTCTACAAGAACATGTTCCATTAGAACATCACCGTATAAAGTTTTCTGGAAGTTAGTTGGTTTAATAGGGGCTGTGACTCTAAATTCAATTGGTTTCGTATCAGAGTCCGTAACAAGAATTGCACCCATTATGCCCTCATCGTTTTCAAGAGCATAAGTTTCTAAAAATGCAATTTTAGATAATGCCATAATCCACTCCTTGTGATTAAATAATATTTATCTAATAAGTTTCTTACTAAAAATAGGTAGTATTTTACAACACTTTCAAGTGCTAAATTACAAGTATCGTAAAACTTTAAGCATATCGAGTGAAAGACTTACACCGCCTCTTTTCTAGAATTGACACTCAAAAAAAACTGTCTTAACTCTTTTAGAAGGAA
>CAZHBJ010000194.1:0-5924 GCA_964530445.1 uncultured Ignavibacteriaceae bacterium | reverse complement strand
AACAACCGGGTGTCTACCTTCTATTATTTCAATCGAATTGCCTTCGTTCAATTCGGGTTTAACATAATTATATTGTTCAGCACATTCCGCAAATGAAATAAAACAATCGAGCATCGCAATCATTCTTGCATTCTGCTGAACAGCTTCGGCTTCGGCAGCTACCATCAATCTTATTTCGTTAAATAGCTGTGTCTCAAGTTCATAAATTTTTTCTTCGGCGTTAAGAATTTTTTCTTCGTAAGCTTTTAATTCGGGAGTAAGGAATCTTTCCGAGTTAACCAAAGTTTGTTTGCGAATATAATCCTGCGGAATTTTCTCTTTATGAGCATGACTTACTTCAATATAATAACCGAACACTTTATTAAAACTAACTTTTAAAGACGAAATGCCAGTTCTTTCTCTTTCGGTTCTTTGCAGATTTGCTATCCAATCTTTTCCATGCAATGAAATATCTCTCAACTCATCCAGTTCAGGGCTAAATCCGTTTTTTATTACTCCCCCATCTGCTACACTGAGAGGCGGAGTATCTACAATAGAAGTTTGAATCTTTTCTACAAGTTTTTCAAGTGAAATTAATTTTACGGAAATTTGAGAAAGTGTTTTTATTTCTGCACTTGATAAATGATCCTTTATTGCCGGGATTTTTTGAAGCGAAGTTTTTAGAGCAATGATTTCTCTCGGATTGGCCCTGCCGGTACAAACTTTTGAGATGAGTCGTTCAAGATCGCCTATTTCTTTTAATTCACCTATAAGATTTTTTCTCAACAGCTTATTCTTCACAAGCTCTTCAACACTGTCCTGCCTTTTAATAATAAGATCAAACTTTCTAAGAGGTGCGGAAATCCATTTCTTCAAAAGACGTCCGCCCATTGCAGTTTCGGTTTTATCTAGGATAGAAATTAATGATCCTTCTCGACCTCCGTCCTGCATAGAAAACGTTATTTCAAGATTTCTCTTTGTAGAATAATCCAATGTCATATATTCTGACGGATTGTAAGCCGAAACTTTGTTAAGATGAGAAAGATTTTCCTTTTGAGTTTCCTGCAAATAATTTAAAACTACACCTGATGAGATAATTCCCGTAGTAAAATTCTCAATTCCAAATCCTTTTAAATTCACAGTTTTAAACTGCATTATTAAAAGTTCTTTGGCATATTCAAAATTAAAAACCCAGTCGTCAACTTTTGTTATTCTAATTGAAGAATTAACTTTATTTACGATTGATAAAAATTGTTCTTTATCTCTTTTTTGAACAAGTATTTCGGACGGAGAAATTGATTCAATCTGCTGCCGAACTAATGCGGAAGGAATTTCATAAGCATAAAACTCACCCGTAGAAATATCGCAAAAGGAAATGCCGGCAATTTCCTCCTTAATACAAACTGCCATCAAATAGTTGTTTTTTTTATGATCCAATATTCGATCTGAGAAAGCCACACCCGGAGTAACCACTTCAATCACTTCCCTCTTAACAATCCCTTTTGCAAACTTGGGGTTTTCAACCTGTTCACAAACAGCTACCCGGTAACCTGCTCTAACCAATTTCGGTAAATAAGTATCAATGGCATGATGCGGAAATCCTGCAAGGGGAACATCTTCTGCTGCACCATTTGCTCGTTTTGTCAAAGTAATTCCCAAAACTTTCGAAGCAATTTTTGCGTCTTCATCAAAAGTCTCAAAAAAGTCACCCATCCTAAAAAGCAAAATAGTATCTGGATGAGATGCTTTAATCTTACTGTATTGGGTCATTAAGGGAGTTTGCATCATTCTCATTTTATTAAGAAAATAAAAATAGTTTAATATTGATAGAATTTCAATTTAATGAAAAGTAAACATTTCAATGCTCTTAATGTAAATTAATTTTTACTCCAATGACCTTAATTTTTTTAATAATTGCAATTTTCATAAATCACCACTAAAGATTATTTAACTTGATTAGGTGAAAGTTTTTCATATATTTGTCTCTAACTATTCATCTAAAATGCGGTTATTTCGAATTTTTTAGATAATTTTGTCATCTATTTTCGACAATTATACTTTATGAAAGAAGATTATCATAAATGGTATTCACAATATCTCAACAAGGAGATGGAAATGCTCGTTTTCGGGCATGACGGATATCCAATTATATTATTTCCAACCGCTAAAGGCAGATATTATGAATGCAAGGATTCCGGCTTAATTAATTCTATTTCAGATTTTATTGATTCGGCAAAAATAAAAGTTTATTGTCCTGACGGTTTTGATTCCGAAAGCTGGTATAATTATAAAATACAGCCGGCGGACCGGGTAAAAAATTACATCAATTATGAATTAGCAATTCTTTACGACGTAATTGAATTTGCAAAACATGAAACAGAAAGAGAAAAAGTAGGTCTTGCAGGCTGCGACTTCGGCGGATATCATGCAGTTAATATTGCAATGAAGCATCCTAATTTGGTTGACAATTTAATTTCCATCAGCGGATTGCTGGATATAAAACAGTTCATATGGGGTTATTATGATGATAATTGTTACTTTAATAATCCCCCGGATTTTCTTCCGAATTTAACTGACGAATGGTACCTGGAAAAAATCAGAAAAATGGGAATAATTTTAGGAATAAGCAAAAATGATAAATATG
Organism: uncultured Ignavibacteriaceae bacterium; assembly: GCA_964530445.1. GTDB lineage: Bacteria > Bacteroidota > Ignavibacteria > Ignavibacteriales > Ignavibacteriaceae > FEN-1297. The sequence continues at coordinate 3,301 of CAZHBJ010000194.1, read as the reverse complement.
TTTATCAAAATAAAAATTTTTCCCGAATATTAACTTCTAAAAACATTAATAATTGGCTGGATATTCAGCCGTCTGCAAAACACGATTGGGAATTTTGGAAAGAAATTTTTCCCAAATATCTAGATACCATTCATTTTTAAAATATCTTCCTTTTTATCAATAAAGAATCAATTTTCATAAATATTAATTAATTTTACTCCCGTTCAAAAAATTGTTATAATATAACAAGGCTGTTATTCCTTAAATTTGACTCAAGATTTGTTATATTATATTCAAAAAGTATACCTTGTAATAAATAAAATCTTCAATTGCTTAAATATTCAAAAATTATTTATCTATTATGATCAAATATGATTTCCACGTAAGAAAAAATATAAGAAAGAAATACCGGTTCGATACTTCTTTATTTTCAATATCCGGAGATTTGATAATCGCAAATTTTAGGCAGGCTAGAGCTTTAGCAAATCAAATAAACGAACAGAGAAAAGCCGAGCGTAAAACTGATCAATTAATTGCTCCCGGTCAATTAAATGCTCTTGGATTAATCCATGAAATCCATCACTACTTGATAAGACTTTATGAAACAAATGAGAATCCCGGAGTTTTAGATCGCGGTGTAAATTACCTTAAATCAGTTTTAGGTGAAGAAGAATTCAATAAAGTTTTTCTTGCATATTTAATTGAATTTCCGCCGGCAGAAGTATTTAAAGGAAATGTAAAGCCTGAAGAATATCTTAACGGACAAACAGAAGGTACATCAAACATTAAAATAATTTTTGAAGAACTTCTGCTGCTCCACCTTGAGAATTTTAATCCGGCAGCCAAAAGTCTGGAAGAATTATTTACCGATGAGCCAATTTCCAAGGCAACAAAATATACCAAACTGCTGGAAGCAGCAGATAAATTTTTTCTTAAGGAAAAACCATTTTCTCAAGAAAACCTTACTCTCCTTACATTTTTAAAAAGACCGATTGAAAGCAGCCCTCATAGCATTGAAGGTCAGCTGGATTACATAATTAAAAAATGGGGTGTTTATATTTACGATAAATTTCATGATAGAATTTTATTAGGCAAGGATTTGATCTTAGAAGATATGAGGCTGTTTATTCGTCACGGAGACATAAAACCTACTCCGCCGGTACCTATTTATGATCAAGAATATTTACGTAAACTAAGACTAAAATTAGCTTCCGGTGAAAAGCTGACCGATGAAGAAAACAGATATTATTATTCCGAAATTGAAAAATTCACAACCGATATAGATTGGATGCCGAAAGTTGTGATGATTGCAAAGAACATTTTTGTTTGGCTTGATCAACTATCAAAAAAATATAATCGATCCATTACGAGGCTGGATCAAATTCCGGATGAAGAACTTGATACACTTGCAAGATGGAATTTTAATGCTCTCTGGCTTATAGGTATCTGGGAACGAAGCAGTGCTTCCAGAAAAATAAAACAATATACGGGAAATCCTGAAGCAGCTCCTTCCGCATACTCACTTTACGACTACGTAATTGCATATGAATTGGGCGGAGAAGAATCTTTTAATAATCTAAAGTCGCGTGCGGCGTATAGAGGAATAAGGCTTTCAAGTGATATGGTTCCAAACCATACGGGAATTTATTCCAAGTGGATTGTGGAAAAGCCGGATTATTTTTTACAAACCGATTATTCCCCGTATCCAAATTATACATTTAACGGTCCTAATCTTTCTGAGGACATGAGAGTTGAAGTGCGAATTGAGGACAAATATTATTCAAAAGAAGATGCTGCCGTCGTATTTCAAAGAAGAGATTCATATACGGGAAACATAAAGTATATTTATCACGGAAACGATGGGACACATATGCCGTGGAACGATACTGCCCAATTAAATCTTTTAAACCCTGAAGTAAGAGAATCTTTGATTCAAACTATACTGCATGTTGCACGTAAATTTCCGATTATCAGATTCGATGCGGCAATGACTCTTGCTAAAAAACATTATCAGAGATTATGGTTCCCAAAACCCGGAACAGGCGGTGCAATTCCTTCGCGCTCCGATTATTCAATGACTACTGAAATGTTCGACCAGGCAATGCCGGAAGAATTCTGGCGTGAAGTTGTCGATAGAATTAACTCCGAAATGCCGGAGACTTTGCTTCTTGCGGAGGCTTTCTGGCTAATGGAAGGTTACTTCGTAAGAACTCTCGGCATGCACCGGGTATATAACAGCGCCTTTATGCATATGCTGATGAAAGAAGAAAACAATAAATATCACGATCTTATAAAAAATACGCTTGATTTTAACCCTGAGATATTGAAACGTTACGTTAATTTTATGAGCAACCCGGATGAAGAAACTGCGGTTAATCAATTTGGTAAAGGCGATAAATATTTTGGAGTTGCGGTTTTATTGGTAACAATGCCCGGTCTGCCGATGTTTGCACACGGCCAGATTGAAGGTTTATCTGAAAAATACGGAATGGAGTATAAGAAGGCTTATTATAATGAAATACCGGACGACTATCTTGTAAAACGCCACGAAGCAGAAATATTTCCTCTAATGCACAAAAGGTATTTATTCAGCCAGGTTAACAATTTTGAGTTTTATGAGTTTTATGATGAATCGGGTAATAAAAATGAAAATGTTTTTGCATATTCAAATAAATACGGCGGAGAGAAAGCATTAGTAATTTATAATAATTCTTATTACCAATGCAAAGGCTGGATCAACCATTCTATCGGTAAGGTAATAAGTGAAAGTAATCCTAACCTAAATATAAAAAAAATAGCGGAAGCACTGGAATTTAAAAATCATTATAAGAATTTCTACAAACTTAAAGAGCATAAAACCAAACTTGAATTCTTAATGTCCGCAACAAGGATTCATGAATCAGGAATATTCTTTGCTCTTAACGGATATGAATATAGGGTTTTTTATGAAATTGAAGAAATATTTGATGAAACCGGCGATTATGAAAGGTTAAATAATATTTTAAACGGATCTGCAATACCTTCGATAGAATATGCCTTAAAAGAAATGAAGTTAGCACCATTAAATGAGAGCTTAAGTAATCTTTTAAGTAAAGAAGTAATTTCGGAATTAAAAGAATTTTGTTTCGGTAAAGCTAAGAGTAAAAAGCCGGTAAAATCTAAAAATGAAAAGATAAGTGAGCCTATTTCAGTTTTTACCAAAAATAAATTATTCAACACCAATGAAGAGATAAGAAGAGCAAGCCAGGTTCAATTAAAAAATAATGAAGAAATACTTGAAGAGTTAAATGGTACAAATAGCAAAAAAACCACCTCGGAAAAA
>CAZHBJ010000193.1:1997-5997 GCA_964530445.1 uncultured Ignavibacteriaceae bacterium | reverse complement strand
GCAACAAGAATATTTAATATCTTCATGAGTCTTCCTCCTCTTCATCAATTGAAGGGATTGTTATAAGCACTTCAGAAGCTATCTTTGTATTATTATTAGTTTTGTCTGATTTTATTTTACCGTCACGAAATACAACATGCCTCTTTGCAAAGGTTGCAATATCAGGTTCATGGGTTACAAGTATAATTGTAATTCCCTGATCATTAAGTTTTTGAAAAATTTCCATTACCTCAATGCTGGTGCGGCTGTCTAAATTACCGGTAGGCTCATCCGCAAGTACTATAGAAGGATTGTTTACCAGTGCCCGTGCTATTGCCACACGCTGCTGCTGACCGCCTGATAATTGATTCGGATAATGATATATTCTATCTTCAAGGCCAACCTTATTTAAAGCCGAAATAGATTTTTCTTTCCTATCTTTGTTTGAAACCGAGCTATAAAATAACGGCAGTTCTACATTTTCAAGTGCAGTAGTACGACTAAGCAAGTTAAATCCCTGGAATACGAACCCTATTTTTTTGTTTCGGATTAATGCAAGCTCATCTCTTGAAAGTTTGCCGACATCAATTCCGTCTAACATGTACCTTCCTTTGGTAGGCGTATCCAGGCAGCCGAGGATATTCATAAATGTAGATTTACCTGAGCCGGAAGCTCCCATGATAGCAACAAATTCACCTTTGGAAACTTCAACTGAAACACCGCGAAGTGCATGAACTTCAACTTCGCCTAAAGTATAAGTTCGAACCAGATGCTCAATATTTATTAGCTTTCCATCCGAATCAGCCATACCAGTTCGATATTCATTTCCCAACTCAGAAATTTTTGAAAATATTTTTGCATTATTCATTTTTTACCTTCCCATAAACCTTCGTCCGCCTTGCTGCTGTCCGCTGAAAGGATTCCTATTTTGACTTTCACTCTGATTGCCATTAGCATCAGCTCCCAATACAATTTCTTCACCCTCTTTAATTTTACCTGAAATTATTTCAGTTGATCTGCCGTCATTCAATCCTGTTCTTACAAATACAGGTTCCAATTTTCCTTTGGAATTTAAAACCCAAACTCTTCCGCGGCCGACTTGGTTAGCCGGAACAAATGAACTTTTTTCATACTGGGGATATTTATTTATAATCGTATATTGATTAGCTCCTTTTATCTGCAACTGTTGAGGAGTGGTATTCAAATTCTGCTTTTGCCGTGCGGATTTCATTTTGTCAAAAGCTTTTTTAAATTCCGCCATCATTTCATCCCGGCTCATCTTACCTCCATGGGCTTTTAAAATTGAATCCCGCATGGTTTCAAATCTGCTTCGATTAAAATTTCCTCTCACTCCATTCCCAAAATCTCTTTTATTTTGAACAGATTGAGTCCGTGAAGGTTCATTTTGTGCTATAGCCGATTTTTCCTTACTGTTTTTTAGATTTTGTTTCGCACCTGTTTGGCTATTTCTTACATTTTTATCTTTAGTTTGCTCTACGGATGATTGTCCTCTTCCTCGTGATCTAAACATTTCACGCATTTCCCTTAAAGAGGTCGAATCAATAAGTTCCGGCGGCGGTTGAAATCTTAAGGCAAGATTAGATACTTCCAAAACATTCTTCTTTTCACCGACAAGAATTTTAACGTTTGCCGTCATACCGGGCATAAGTTTTAATTGATCGTTTTCTACACTGATAATAACAGTATAATTCACAACATTCGAAACAATTTGAGGAGCCAGCCTAATCTGCGATACGATACCTTTAAAATTATCATTCGGATAGGCATCAACAGTAAATGTAGCTGTTTGTCCGACACTAACACTACCAATATCCGATTCATCCACTGTTGCTTCTACCTGCATTTTGCTCAAATCATTTGCAATTGTAAAAAGTGTTGGTGAAGAAAAACTTGCAGCAACAGTCTGTCCCACGGAAACTTGCCTGTTTATAACTACACCATTAATCGGTGCATAAATAGTAGCATATTGAAGATTGAGTTTTGCCAAATCAAGCTGAGCCTGAGCCTGTTTTAAAGATGCTTTATCCGCTTCAGCATTTGCAAGTGCAGCATCATAGTTAGCCTGAGATTCGAGATTTTTATCGTACAATGCTTTTGTACGTTTATAAGTACTCTCACTTTCATTGGACTGAGCCTGAATTCTATCCCGGTTAGCCTGCGAAGTTTTTACAGCTTGATCTAAAAAAGTCGGATCAATTTGTGCAATAATATCACCTGCTTTAACCACAGAATTAAAATCCGCATAAAGCTTTGAAATTATCCCGGAAACCTGAGTACCGACATCTACAGAAGTAACAGCATTTAAAGTACCAGTTGCCGTAACAAATACAGTTAAATCCCCTTTTGTTATCTTATCGAATCTGAAAGTATAAGGTGTATTGGTTTTATTAAAAAATAAAAAATAAGCTGCGACACCTAAAGCTATTATTATTATCGAACTAACTAATATTTTTTTCATTTTCGGCCTTTAATTGGATTAATACAAGTTCAAATAATAAATGAATAAACTGTACAAATTTGAACTTTTCCCTTTATTTAATTCTTTCATTTTTTGAATACACTTTTTTAGAATTACATTAGCAATTATAAAAACCGGCAGTATTCCGAAATATTCGACAATAAGAGTTATTTTTTGGTTTAAAGGAAATTAATATTATAAAATTAAATAATAATAATTTTGCTTTTTGGTGAGAGGATATTCCGGTGTATTGGTAATCATTATATTTATTCTTCAGAATAAATAAGTTATAGCAGTAAACAATATTAAATATTCATATGAAGTACAGACGGAAACTACGTTATACAGCCTTTTTTATTATGTGTTTATTTTTCACATTTCCTAATCTGCTAAAAGCACAGCTTTTTAAATTGAAAAATTCAATTCAGCTTAATGCCTATAATTCATTTAGTTTTAATTCAATGCAATCATTAAGTGGAAATTTTAAAATTCATCAGGAAATTAGAGAATTAAACTTATCTCTGAATCAGTCAAGATTAAATCAATATACAGATTCCGCACCTAACTTAAGTGTATTCGATCATTTCGGTCAGAATTTTTTAAATAGTTTTAAAGATAACAATCTTTATCTACAACTAGCGGGTATAGCCTCAACAGCCTTAATTGTTACTACAAATACCGATTATCATGTAGAACACTATTTTAATGAACATGAAGCTTACAGCAATATAGCGAGACCTGTGGTTTTTACGGGAATGTTTTTACCTTTTATTGCAAGCGGTTCTCTTTATGCTTATGCTAAATTTAAGAATGATAATGAAGTTCTAGGGGCTTCATTTGCAGTAATGCAGGCTACAATTACTGAATTTCTATATAACTCATTGCTAAAAGCAATTACCGGAAGACCGCATCCTGATTGGCAGCATACAAGCGATATGAAAACATTAAGTAAAAAATTTAGATTTGGTTTTGATAGAGGTGGTATTTTCTGGGGATGGCCGTCAGGACATACTGCAGCAACTACCGCAGTTGTTTCAGCGCTAATGGGTTATTATCCGAATAGTACATGGTTAAAAGTAGCCGGCTTCAGTTTAATGGCTTATACAATCTTTGGTGTATCTGCATTTCACCGGGGAGGTATGCACTGGTTCTCGGATGCTGTTGCTGCAGCGTTTATGTCATATGCAGTCGGATCTACAATCGGGAAATATTATAGAAGCAGGTTTTCTAATACCGGAAGTCAAAGTTCGAGCTTTATGCCTGAAATCGGGAACAACTTAGGCGGTTTCGGTTTTTCTATTCAATTCTGAATCCGTGATAATTAATTTCATTCGTGACTAATCAAAAAAAAAATTTTTATATCTTCTACAAAAAGAAATAAGCTATCCAACTAAGGCTTTAATATACTTTTAAATGATTTCTTAAATTTAGTATATAATAAAGAAACAGTAATCATAACAGCACCTAATGCAACAAAAGAAACAATTTTATAAGTCGGATCCGAACTTGTAATACCGATTATAAAAACGTATCCTAAAGTAA
>CAZHBJ010000193.1:0-1897 GCA_964530445.1 uncultured Ignavibacteriaceae bacterium | reverse complement strand
TTATAAGTCGGATCCGAACTTGTAATACCGATTATAAAAACGTATCCTAAAGTAAGCAGAAGAGTGAGCAGCGCCATCCATCTGTATTTTTTATTCTTTAAAATCAAACTCATTATATAATAAAGAATTGCAACAACTATCCAGGAAATACTAACCCAGCCTTCAGGAATAGCATGAAATAGCGAATAAGGGATAATAAACAATGCGGCTAAAAGATAAGCATTTCTCATTTGCTCGGTTTTAAGTGATAGTCTATCTTTCTTCCAGTTTAAAATTCTAGCACTTAACAAAGCGACTATACCATAACTAATACTGACTATACTAATTTTACCTTCCATCGCTAAATATGCAATAAAAATAATAACGTATATAATAAAGTTGGCTAATACTATATATTTTGATTTGAACCAAATTGCTGTGGAAACTACCAGCAGACTCTGCCAGCATAAATAAATAAAATAATTAGGTGAGGTGAATTGGAATATAATTGCTGAGCTTAATGCCAGGTAACCAAGCATAGCATAAATAAAAGTAGAATATTTACTTCCCGTTTTTGTCCAAAATAATACTGCAATAATCAAAAAGACTATTGATGCAAGTAGATGATAAATTGTAATACCTTCTTTTAACATAGATAAAGTAATAATAAATAACAGACTATATGCTCCTATTGCATTCATAAAGGAACTGATGATGGATGGTGTTTTTTCAGCTTCCTTATTTTCTCCCAAAATATTTCCGGATGCAAATACTGCTGCATACAGTAAGACAAAAATAAGATTGAATTCCGGCGAGGTTATTGTTTGAATTGTTTTACCAATTAGCGGATTATTTAAAAACCAAATGAAATGAGTGAAGTAAGTTAGAATAATTCCTAGATGGATTAAATATTCCCAATTGTACTTTAATTTTAGAAAGACGATTAGTGAAGACATCAACAGGATTGTAATGAATAAGAAATATGAATTATCACTCACTATAGCTGTGATATACCCAAACGCTATACTTAACCCTGAAAGATAAATTGATCTTTTTCTGACAGAAAGAATAATATTAAAAATAACCACCAGAAGCAGCAATATTAATTCAGCTGAAATATTATTTATTATTACACTTTGGCTGAAGAAATGAAGTCTTAATGTTGTAAAATAAAGGAGAGTCAAACTTCCGCCTAATAGGTATCCGCATATATAAGAATAATTTTTTCTGCAGTAAATTGAAAATCCATAAATTGCAGCGGATATTATGTACCCGAAAATCGGGGGGAAAAACAAAGGAAGATTTTTGTATGGAAATATTAGGAAAAATGTTATGCCTATAACTAAAGCAATTATGCCGGCTTTTGCCAGCCATAATTGTCCTATTTTATATTCAAGTTCTTCTTCTTTATCCTGATACTCAATATCACCGGCTTCAGCTTTTATTACAGGCTCTGTTGCCTGTTCAACTTTAAGATTTAGATAATCCTCAATTTTAGAAATGCGCTTTTCTAAACTTTTTAATAAAGAAACTATCTCATCATTTGAAAAATTTTCAGAAGATAAATCGCCGGGAGGAACAGATTTCTGCATCATGCACCTCTTTTATATGATTAATAAATTATCAAGTTCTCACAACCGTTTATTTGAGAACCCATTCATCTGCTAAAAATTTATAGAAGAACAACTATTAAAGTAAAATTGATATTTTTAAATTTTTACGAATCTTCTTTTTTCTTTTCAATCCTTTTTATGTATAAATATAAAACCAGTGCTAAAAAACTAATTATAACCACCGAAATGCCCAATCCAATTCTGCGGAAATAGTATTCATGAATAGCCGCCTTAGCATCCAAAGTAACTGTTGAAGTTACTTTTAATCCTTTATCCACGGTAGCTTTAAATTTATCTAAGTTGAA
>CAZHBJ010000192.1:0-6067 GCA_964530445.1 uncultured Ignavibacteriaceae bacterium | reverse complement strand
TTTATGATTAAAACAGAAATTAAATACGGAATTATTACCGGACTAATAATTTGTCTCTGGCAGTTATCTGAATTTTTATTAGGCTTTCATACCAATAAAATGAATATCGGTGAGTATACTACTTATTTTGTTGTAGTAATTCCTATCATAACGATTTATATGGGGATTAAAGAAAAGAGGGATAAATTTTACGGCGGACATATTTCCATAAGCAGAGGCATTAGAACGGGTCTGATGATTTCTTTGGTTGCTACACTAATAGTTGCAGTGTATCTGGTATTTTACTTTAACTCAATTAATCCGGATTTTTTGGATATTAGTATTGCATATCAAAAAGGAAAACTGTTATCCAGGGGAAAAACAGGAGAGCAGATTTCGCTGGAAATGAACCGGCTAAGATTTATATTCAGCTTTGTAAACCAATTTTTATACGGTACACTCGGGCTTTTAACAAGCGGATTTATAATTTCATTTGCTCTTTCATTATTCTTAAAGAAAAATCCGGATAGATCTTTATTAATTTAAAGAGGAGGATAAAAGTTATGGTAAGCAGAAAAAGTATAAACGATTTTCTTTCTTTAAAGAAAATTGCTGTAGTCGGTGTATCCAGAAATCCGAAAAAGTTTGGAAATTCGGTTTTTAAAGAAATGAAGAATAAAGGGTACGAAGTCTTTCCTGTTAACCCGAATATTACGGAATTTGAAGGTGAAAAATGCTATCCCAATCTGCAAATATTATCCGGTAAAGTAGAAGGAGCTGTTTTAGTAGTACCGCCTGATGCTGCTGAAAAAACAGTAGAAGAAGCGTCTTCGGCCGGGATTAAAAATCTCTGGCTGCAGCAGGGTGCGGAGTCGGAAACAGCTATATCTTTTTGCAATGAAAATAATATAAATGTTGTTTACAAGGAATGCATATTAATGTTTGCCGAACCGGCAGCCTTTTTCCACAAAGCGCACAGGTTTGTTAACGGAATATTCGGAAAGCTTCCCGGATAGTAATTATAAATACATTTAAAAATATTTTTAGAGAACAGCTTGCATTGTTTTACATCCGGATAAATTTATTGCGGCTAATCCTACTTAGCTTTGTATTTAAAGATTTAAAAAATTTCCGCTTCCCCCAAAGAATTTTATTGCAATATAGATTTCTTGTAGTATTTTAGTATTAAAAGTTTTCGGAAGATAGCTTAATTTATTTTTTCTCATCATTAATTCTTTAAGAATGAATTCTTTCGAATGGAGTAACGAACTTAGATTTATTGTTGCCTTAGCACTCGGCTTTCTTATCGGACTTGAAAGGGAGAGCGCAAGCACCGAGCATAAAGGAAAAATTTTTGCAGGTGTTCGTACCTACACAATAATAAGTTTACTTGGCTTCGGATGCGGCTGGTTGTTTCGTATAAACGTATCCATGGCAATCCCGGTTGGAATGATTTCTATTGCCGCACTTGTGGTAATGGAATATCTCGGCAAACAGAAAGCAGGCAGAGTAGGCTGGACAAGTGAAGTTTCGGCACTGCTGACATTTATAATCGGTGTATTATCTTTGCTTGCAGATGTTTGGGTTGCTATGGCTCTTGGAATTACAACAACATTTCTCCTTTCCGAAAAAGCTGAGCTTGAAAATTATGTTGAGAAATTAAATAAGTCCGAGTTTCTTGCCGTAATAAAATTCTTGATTGTCACTCTAATTATCCTGCCTGCTTTACCCGATAAAGAATATACACAGTTTAAATTGAACCCGACCCACATTTGGCAGATAGTTATAATGGTCTCAACTATCGGGTTTGTCGGTTATTTCCTGATGAAAAAATTCGGCGGCAAAGTGGGGTTATGGGTATCGGGTTTAATGGGCGGAATGGTTTCGAGTACAGCCGTAAGCATTGCCGTCGGCAGAATTGCAAAAAATAATCCCGAACAGGGAACAAACGCACTGCAGGCTTCTTTACTTGCGAGCAGTATAATGTATTTAAGGATTCTTGCAATTATATGGATAATAAATCCCGGCATTATGCATGAATTATGGTGGAAACTTGTAATTTTATCTATTGTCGGAGTTGTTATTGCATTTACTATTAAACGTTCGGAACAAAAACCGGGACAGCATCAGGTATCAACACTGCAAAACCCTTTTGAAATTAAACCTGCAATTATTTTTGCCATACTATTTGTTGTACTTTCGGTAATTACAATCTGGGTAAAAAAGTTTCTGGGAAATGCCGGACTTATAATTCTTTCAGCAGTAGTTGGTGTAACGGATATTGATCCGTTTATTTTATCCCTCGTTCGTCAGTCCCAGCCGGTTGAGCATATAATTGTATCTGCAATTATAGTAGCGATGATGAGCAATACGATTATCAAAGCAATTTATTTTGCATTTCAAGCCAAACATGAACAAAAAAGAACTTATTTGCTATACGGAATCTGGGCTTTGCTTCACATACCGATTATACTTTTCTAGAATAAATTATATTATCGGCAGTCTGCATAAAATCATATTCCTGTTATAAATTTACCTTTCTCAGCAAAATGAAAACAAATAAAAATCTTAAGCAAGAGTAAGATTTTTTTGAAAAATATTATGCCTTATTCGGAACCTCTAAGTACATGCTTTATAAGAAGATATAAGCTGTTTTAACCTGACGGAATAAATATTCATAAAAATAGTTCTTTCCAATTACAAAAATATTTTTTAGATTCCATAAAAATAATCAGCTAAAAACCCGGATAGGGAAAAATTTAGCGGGGAGGGTATATGAGTACGGTTATAAAAATTGAACAATGGGCAGATCAGCATCATCCGAAGTGGCTGGAGTATTTAAGGATTATATTGGGGCTCATACTAATAACAAAGGGGATAGCATACATTGTCAATAAAGAACAAGTTATAAATATAATTGAAAGCAGCAGGTACTGGGTTATACATTATGCAATAGCGCATTATGTAATCGGTGGATATATTGCATGCGGTTTGGCTATTGCACTCGGGTTGTTTACTAGAATTGCTGTTTTGTTTGAACTCCCTGCGCTCTTCGGTTCAATAATATTTTTGGATTTGCACAAAAACTTATTCGCCTTGAATTCACAAGTTCTATATTCGGTTTTAATTTTTGCCATGCTGATATTCTTTTTGTTTTACGGTCCCGGCACCCTTTCATTTGATTATTATATCCGGAAGCATACTGATAAAAATTATAATCTGAGCTGATATTGTTTTTTAAATAATGTTTGGTAAGTATCCGGTTGTGATTAAAGATTTACTTTAATGCTCGGAATACTTTTTATCCGGTAATTGTTTTTTAACGGTGTGCTTCATCATAACTTCCGCAATGTTACTTTTATATATTATAAAACATATAAGCATGATGAATAAATGAATATATGATTTAGATTAGGAGGTAACATGAATGCAGTTGCAAGAGTAGAAGAATGGGCGGACAATCATCATCCGGTATGGCTTGATTATTTAAGAATTATTTTAGGGCTTCTTATAGTTGTAAGATGTTTTTCATTTGCTGCGAACCAGGCCGTTGTAACAAATTTTTTGTTAAGTCATAGGCTGGAATATTTAACTTTTATGGGGGCTCAGTATCTAATTTTGATAGGAATAGGCGGAGGCATATTAATAGCTTTCGGATTATTAACCCGCTTTGCAGCTTTGGTAAACCTGCCTATTGTTATAGGTACGTTATTTTTTGTACATGTACGCGGCGGACTTACATTTCTTAATTCCGATGTATTTATTTCTTTAGCGGTTCTTATATTATTATTGATGTATATTGTGTTCGGCTCCGGTATAATTTCATTCGATAGTTATTATAAAACACATAACGATGTGTAAATTATTAATTTCATACGTCTAAAAAGAGTAAGAATAATTTAATTTACATGATGGATAAAATAATTTATATAGTATCCGTTTTAGTTCTATTATTAGTTAGCGATTGTTATTCACAGGAAACTAAGAAGGAAAAAAGCGTTAAAGAAGATACGGTTCAAGAACTGAATAACGATTCGCTTATTAATAAGATAAAGAGTGATGAGTTTCTTCACGGCGAATTCCCCTTGATATACAACAATAACCATAATACTAATCTGGGTTCTGTTCAAGTAGCCCCGGGTATAAGATTAAACCCGGCAAAAGGTGTTCCGTACCCCCTGGCAAGTTTTAATAAGAATCTGCATAATTATGTTGCATTCTGCTATAAGAATCAGCCTAATTACGATCTCGGAATAGTAGGCAGGTATCTTCATATTATAAGAAAATTTGCAGCGCTTTATTTAGCGCTGCTCGCCGTAATGTAAATAAATTTATCTCTGCAAAAAATGAAGAACTATTTTCGCGGACCTTTCAATCGAATTTGATATTCTTATTGATAATTCGAAACGGTATCTCATTTTGAATTACTTTCTTTTTTCATCATACCCTTCATTTGCATTATCATATCTTTCATAGAACGGGTAGTAAAACCTTGTGCTTTTCCCGGCGGAATAAATTTTTCTGCCGGCGGTTTTTCTTTTGATATTTTTGTAATCTCCTGTACTACTATATGCGACTCGTTCATATCGCTGTTAAAAGTCTTAACAACAACGGGTATCTTACCGGGAAGAGCTTCCCATTCATCTTTTTCTTCCTCGCCGCTGGAAGGAAAGAGTGATTTGATCTTTTTTGTGGCGCTTTCTACATGTTGTGATAAATCTTTATTATCATCCGTTGCCCAGATCATCATAACATTATCACCGTGCTCAACTAAGTACTGTTTACATTCGAAACCGTTAATGTTCTTAGTTTTACCCGTAAATTTAACTTCAGGCTCTGAAGAGGATTTTTTATTTGCCTCTTCTTCTTTCATTTGTTTTTGAAGTTCCGGAGAAAGTTTCTTTGTCGTTTTTTCTCCTGCCGCTTCAGCAGTCTTTTGCATCTGCTCTATATCTTTCGTCGACATTTCCATTACTGTTTTTCTCGGCCACATAACGAGATAAAACATTCCCTTTTTTGAGTTGGTGATTGTGGATGATTTTTCACCATTGGGAGAAATATTATCTACTGCAAAATTATCGCCGTCTAAATAAATAGTAGATTTGCTAACTTTGTTTTCATTTTTATCGCGCTTTAATTTGCCTTCGAACAGGTTCAAAAAGTACTTTGCTTCTTCGGCATTGCTTTCAAACTTTTTATTCTCGGGAAACATGTTTGCAGAAATCGGGATATTATACTCGATTTGGTGAATAACATATTGAGCTTGAATTGTATGAATAAATAGAAAAAAGAATAACAGACAAATTGTTAGGGAAAGAAATTTCAAAGAATTCATTATTTCATCTCCTGTTGATGAATTAAATATTAATTTCAGACTTTTTAGTATATGGTTAAAATTTTAACAAATTAAAAAACTTTACATTCTCTCGGGTTTGGGATATAAAAAATCATAATAAATAAATTAAAAATAGAAATGGTAAAAAAGAGTCCGCGAAAATGATTCTTAGTATTGCGCTTACTTTAACTAATATTAAAAATCTTGGACAGTTTTAAATTACTTAGAACATCCTTTACCAGATTATTGGCTCCCTCAATATCAAACTTAACATTCTTTTTACTGCATGCCGAATAAGCATGCATAAGAAGTTCTACGCCGCTGCTTGATATGTAGTTTACTTTAGATAAATCAATTGAAATGTTTTTACTTCCTCTTTCAATCGAATTATTGACAAGATTTTTAAATGTTTCACCCTCTAAACCGATAAACTTATTTTTATCTATTGTTATTATCGATTTATCCTCAAAATGTTTGGCATTAATTTCCATATTTCCCTCCTTTAAAATATTCACACATGCAAAAATAATCTATATATAATATTTTACAATCACAAAAAAAGAAGAGAAAATTCCCGCGCTGATGCGCAGCTGCTTAAAATCCAATTGTTGTAAATTTCGGATAAAAGTATGCTTATCAAATACATTCCGGAAACAAACAGCCGTTCAAAGATTGTTTTGAAAAAGCTACAAATTTCATTAATTTTGCCCCGCACCCTTAGCTCAGTTGGTAGAGCATCTGACTCTTAATCAG
>CAZHBJ010000191.1:0-6097 GCA_964530445.1 uncultured Ignavibacteriaceae bacterium | reverse complement strand
TAACTTTCTTGCTAATTTGAAATCGGGAAATTATAAAAAACAAACAAACTCATTTACAAATAGACCGGTTGGTTTACCGGATTGATGGAAGAGGAAATAAGGATAGTGGAGAGGCAATAAAAATTTAGCAAAAGAAGGTAAGTTTATAATTTCAACCTTTTCTGAAACACAGTCTGTTTTTTCTTTTCTTCAATCCCTATATTCTTATAAAAAATATGGGTTTCGGTTCTGATAACATTTGTCCTCACTCTTAAAATATTTTGTTTTTTTAACTTAGCCCATTCTTCAGCTTTTTTTACCAGACTTTTCCCGATTCCTTTCCCTCGGAATGATTCGTCTACTACAAGTCCGGTAATTTCTGCCATTTCCCCGGATTCTATTGTACTTCTAATGCTAACCTGGATAAATCCAATGACTACCGAATTCTGTTCCGCAATAAATATAATAGAAATTTCATCGGCGATAATTTTTAATAGTCTTTCTTTTATTTCACTATAACAAGTTTTATATCCAAGCTGAATGCATAATTCCATTATACGTTGTGCATGAATTTCCGCTGCGGTTTTAATATTTATGGTTTTATTATCCATATTAAATAATTTGGTAGAGAAAGATATTGATTACTTGATGAAGGAACTTTTTTTGTATTATTAAGGAACGAGCAGCTTTGCCCGTTCCTTGTAATGAATTTTTAATAATTATTTTATTTTAATCCGCGGTATTTCAGCATCGGACCGATTTCAGGATCGTGCCCTGTAAAATTACGGAACATTGTATTATAATCTTCAGTTGCTCCGCGGGATAAAATCATTTTACGAAAACGCTCGCCGTTTGCGCGTGTTAGTCCGCCATGATCCAAGAACCAATCGTATGCATCATCGTCCAGCATTTCCGACCAAAGATAAGCATAATAACCTGCTGCATACCCGTTGCCCCAAATATGCATAAAATAACTCGACCTGTATCTCGGCGGCACCTGCGGAATGTATAAACCGTCCTTCTTTAAGCTTGCAGTTTCAAATTTATCAGAGTTCTGCAGAGGCGCACTTGCCGGTAACGTATGCCATGCCATATCAAGATCGGCTGCTTCCAATAATTCGGTAAAATCATAACCCTGGTTAAAGTTGTTTGCCTTTTTAATTTTATCAACTAATTCTTGAGGTATAGGTTTTCCGGTCTTATAGTTTAAAGCATAATGTTCAAGGACTTTCGGATACAATGCCCAGTGTTCGTTAAACTGCGAAGGAAACTCGACAAAGTCCCTAGGTACGTTTGTACCGGATAGACTCGGATATTCTTCATCTGCAAACATTCCATGCAGTGCATGCCCGAATTCATGGAACATGGTTGTAACATCGTCATAGCTTAGTAATGCAGGCTGTCCGGGCGCAGGCTTTGTAAAATTGCATACGTTATAAATAACCGGTTTCGTTCCAAGCAGCTTGGACTGCTGAACGAAATTATCCATCCATGCGCCGCCGCCTTTATTATCACGCTTAAAATAATCTGCGTAAAATAATGCAAGCGGTGAACCGTCTTTATCGTAGACTTCAAATACGCGGACATCTTTTTGATAAACAGGGATGTTATGAAGCTCTTTAAAAGTTAATCCGTAAAGTTCATGCGCTTCATAAAAAATTCCCTTCTTAAGTACATTCTCAAGTACAAAGTAAGGGCGGACCTGTGAATCATCTAAATGAAATTTTTCTTTACGAAGTTTTTCGCCGTAATAATTCCAATCCCACGGCTCAAGCTTAATATTCTTTCCTGATTTATCAATATAATTTTGAATCTCTTTAGCTTCTCTTTTTTCATTAGCTACGGTAGCAGGAACCATTCCCGCCAGAAATTTTTCAACTGTCTGAGGGGTCTTTGCCATTTGATTTTCAAGTACCCAGGCTGCATAATTCGGAAAGCCCAAAAGCTTTGCTTTTTCGGCACGGATCTTTGCTATATGTTCTATATCGGATCTTGTATCGTTTGCATCATTGCGTTCACAGCGATTCCAGGAATCCTCAAATAATTGTTTTCGTGTTTTTCTGTCTTGCAGTGACTGCAGATCCGGCTGTTGAGTTGTATTCTGCAGTGGGAGCGCCCATTTATTTTTTAATCCGCGTGTAGCTGCGGCTTGAGAGGCGGCATCCAATTGCTGATTGGTTAATCCGGCTAGTTCCGATTTGCTGCCGGTAATTAAAGCTCCTGCCTTTGTACCGGCTAAAAGCTTATTAATAAATTTTGCTACTAAAGTAGCTTCTTCTTCATTTAATTTTTTGAGTTTAACTTTGTTTTCGGGAGACAAATTTGCGCCTGCATGAACAAACTTATTGTAATAATATGTAATCAATTTATGTGATTCATGATCGAGTTTCAGCTTACTGCGTTTTTCATAAATAGCTTTTACTCTTTTAAATAATTTTGAATTTAAGAAAATAGCGTCCTGATGTGCAGCCAGACGAGGCGCTTCCTCTTCCTGCACTTTTTGTAAAACCGAATCCGTATTTGCAGAAGCTACTCCGTTAAAAACCAAATTCACTCTATCTAAAAGCTGCCCGCTTTTTTCAAGAGCAACAAGCGTATTTTCAAATGTAGGAGGAGCCGGGTTGTCTGCAATTTTTTTAATTTCTGCCAATTGTTGTTTCATTCCTTCTTCAAATGCCGGCTTGTAATCGCTGTCTTTTATTTTATCGAAAGGAGGCGCTTGAAAAGGAAGTTTGCTGGCATGGAAAAATGGATTTTCCCGGTTTGTGCCGGAAATTTTTTTTGATGTGTTATTCGAAGTTGCTGCCATAGTAATTTGTGCAATTCCGAATGACAGCACGCATAAAAGAATTTTGCTAAAAATTCGGATCATTTTAGTGTTCCTTATGTTGGTTTAACTTAAGGGCCTGTATGAGTAAATACCGGGAATAAGATAAAGCGGATTTACCTCGGCCGGTATTTGGGGAAATGAACTTTGTCTGCGCTATTAGTAGCGTTGTCACTACCCGAACTTCATCAAGCTTATTAATATTGGCTGTGAATATAATAATAATTAAATAAGAATCGGAACTAATAAAACACATATAATTATTTTGATAAAATTTTTTAATGAATTAATTCCTTTCTGCAGCAAAATCATTTGTGTTAATATTGAAGATTATAAAATGATGGTAAACAGTAAAAAACAGTAGTAAACAATAAAATACTTGACTATTTAAGAATAAAAATGTAAATTTTTAATAAGATTTTTGAAGGCCTTTATGAAAGGAATCTTCTAATGGAAAATAAATTTAGCTTTGTAAGTTTGGTCCCCGGTCTGCATAATAAGGATGAGTTTTTTGATAATATTTTTAATGAACAAAAAACCTGGAGCCGGATCTGGCGGCTCATCCTTCTTTTTACAGGATTAACATTTCTTTACGGTGTAATAATGGGGTGCTACAGCGGACCTGCTCAGGCAATAACAGCCGGAGTTAAAGTTCCGGTTTTATTTCTTCTATCTCTTGTTATATGCTTTCCTGCATTTTTTGTAATACAATTTATTCTCGGTTCAAAGATGAAACTGTCTCACATGTTTATAATTATTCTCTCCGGTTATGTTTTAACCGGGGCTATAATGGTTTCTTTTTCACCGATTATAATATTGTTTATTCTTACCGGCGGTAATTATTATTTCCTTCAGCTTTTACATATTGCAGTCTTTGCGTTAGCTGGAATTTTCGGGATGAAAACCATACTGGATGCATTAAAATATTCTTGTGAACAAAAAAATGTTTATCCCAGAACCGGAGTTGAAGTCTTTAGATTTTGGGTTGTAATTCTTGCTTTTGTGGGAATTCAATTAGCCTGGAATATGCAGCCGTTTCTTGCCGAAAAAACAGAGGGTTATTCTTTGTTCAAAAAATATAAAGGAAATTTTTATACGGCGGTTATTTATTCAATTCAGCAGTTAACAAATCCGGAAGAGAAAATTACTAAACATACCGGCAGCAATTCACAATTTTTGCCGGATACAGCCGGAACGGAGAAATAAAATGACTGCCGATGAAATAATGACTTTGGAAGAAGTTGCCGCTTATTTAAAAGTTAAACCGCAGACAATTTATACCTGGGCGCAGGAGAAAAAAATTCCGGCGGCAAAGCTGGGAAAAGAGTGGCGTTTCAAAAGATCTATTGTAGACGCCTGGTTTGATCAGCATTTTGATTCAAAGTTTGATAATATTGTTAATAAACCGCCGGACAATAATAATTGATATTTAAAATATTTTTCCTCCTGTTTCAGCTATCCTATTTTATTTCGGATTAAAAATAAAATTTACTCTACTTAACAGAATCTCCCGAACCATATTCTTTTTTATAACGGTTCATACTCGCTTCAATAATTTCGTAAGCCGAATCTTTTTCCAAAAATTCATTTACTTTAACGTCTTTGTGTTCCAGTTTTTTATAATCTTCAAAAAATCTTTTAAGCTCTACCATTGTATGAGGCGGCAATCCGGAAAGGTTGTTAATATGATTTACTGCCATATCCCTATCGGCAACGGCAATTATTTTTTCATCGTTTTCGTTATCGTCTACCATGTGCATTACACCGATTACTTTTGCCGTTACAATACACATCGGTACGACTTCAATTGACGAAATGACCAGGATGTCCAGCGGATCCTTATCATCGGCTATTGTTTGCGGAATAAAACCGTAATTTGCGGGGTAATGCACTGCCGAATATAAAACTCTATCTAATTTTATTAACCCGCTTTGTTTATCAAGTTCGTATTTGGCTTTGCTGCCCATCGGTATTTCAATTACGGCTTTCAGAACATTTGTCGAGTCGGTCAATGGTTTTATAGTGTGCCAGGGATTTCCGTTAATATTTGAATTCATCCTAATTCCTAAAAATTTTTTTTAAATGGGATATTGATTAAAATGTTGGGAAAATATTTCCAAGTAAAGTTTATTTTATTTTTTAAAATAACAAAATCATTTTATTACTAAAGTCGGACGCAACACAATAAAAGTCAATTTTAACTTTTCGTTAGTTTTTTAAATAATTAGAAAAATATTTAAAAATTGTTTGTCTGAAAGATTATTTTTTTATTTTGAATATCATATTGTTCAAGTTTTATTAAAATATTAGATTTAAAAAAGTTTGAAAAGAAGATACAATAATGGATTTATATGGTCAAAAAGATAAAAGCATTCCTCAAAAAACTACTTTAATCATACTTGAGGTATTGATCCTTGCTTTAAGCAGCTGGATTTTATTTTTTAACGGATATAATAAAATATTTTCTCCTGCCGAACCCGTTCATGGAAATGATGCGAGACATCTAATAATTTTCATTTTTAATTTGATTGTATTTATTCGAATCTGTATAACTATATTTTATATTTTGGAAAGAAGTATCCCTTGGGAAGAAGCTTTCAGTATTCCGGTTGCTTTTGCAATTTATTATATCGGCTATGCAATCCTTGGTTATAAAACGGTAAAGAGTCTCGATATGATAGACATTTTTGCAATAGTGTTATTTCTCTTTGGCTCTTATCTGAATACCTGGTCGGAATTAACGAGGAAAAAATGGAAGAAAGACGGGAATAACAAAGGCCGTTTATATACCATAGGCTTATTTAAATACTCGATGCACATAAATTACTTCGGGGATATATTGTGGGTAACTGCTTATGCAATTATCACTTGGAACTGGTATTCCTCAATTATCCCGGTTTTTATATTTTGTTTCTTTGCATTTTATAACGTCCCCAAGCTGGATAAATATTTGACAACAAAATACGGGAAGCAATTCGATGAATACAAAAGGAAAACTAAAAAGCTTGTTCCTTTTATTTATTAGCGGGAAGTAAATTTTTTACTTCCCTCCAGGTACTAAAGTCCGACTAAAATTAATCTTCCCCAATATCCTTTTTTCTATTCGATAAAATCTAATTTGTGGTAAATAGAAATGCTTTTATCTAAGCATTGTAATTTGTTATATTTGCCAGGTAAATGTTTGTACGTTTATAAATCAAAAAAATATTGAGCTCTCTTGCAGAGGAGATTCAAACTAAAGAGAGACAATAAGTAAAAGGGTATCCTGAAAATATACACCATATAGAATTT
>CAZHBJ010000190.1:1452-6185 GCA_964530445.1 uncultured Ignavibacteriaceae bacterium | reverse complement strand
TCTATCAAAATCATTTTTCAATTACGAAATAATTTCCCGTATCCGATCAATCGAAATATAATCTGCATAATAATTTACTTCTGTTAAATTCAGCCGTATAATATCTCTCAGCCTTTAGAATCATTAGTAATCATTTAACCGCATTTACCGGTTCATCAAAAATTTATAAGTCTTCAAGAGAAACTGTATGTTATCATAATTAAGATATAATTTTTAATATATAAAACAGTGCTGTCCAAAATAAATAGGCATAAAGAAATTTGTTTTGTAAATGGCAGGAAAATAAAACAATTCCATTTGAGAATAATTTCATCCTTACATGATTAACAACTATTCTGGTTTAGATTTAAATATTAAAGATATCAGCCCTACGGGCTTTTGCATCAAACACCAAACGGAGGGATGACATAAGAAATTATTAAGTTGTATTAGTTTATTATTTATTTTGGATTGATATGATATAAAATGGATTTTTTGTAAAATTAATTAAGTCTCTTGGAAATATTAGTATCTATCTATTAAATTCACAACTTATTAAATGAAAAATCCGTATGCATAATAAACGTTGAAAAACATCTCATTGGAAAGAGATATTTTCTTTTAAAAAAGAAATAATGAAGAAACTTATAACATCTTTTATTTTATTAATTTTCATTTTTAATTTATTTGGATATTATATACCCTATTACTTAGTCCTTTCCTTAATAAGGACTGAAATGAGCGAGAAAACTAAATGTATTAAAGATAAAGATACTTATACAAAAATTTCATTTAGTTTATCAGAAGTTTCAAATCAGATAGTATGGACCAGGAAAGGGAAAGAATTTAAGTATAATAATGAAATGTATGATATTGCAAAAGTAGAAATAAATAAAAATGAAGTTACCTATTATTGTATCCATGATAATGATGAAAAAGAATTAACTCAAGTTTTTGATACCATTCTTAAAAAGAACTCCTCAAGCAAAAAAACTAATGATATCAATTTGATTAAAGAATTAAGTAAGTATAATTTACATACAAATAATATTTCTCTCTTAAACCAATCAGCCGATTTGGCTAATACTTTTATTATTAACCTATATATCAGTATTCAAAACGATATAAATCTCCCTCCACCTAAGACTGCCTGAAGCAGTAAATAATCAGTTATAAATCGAAATTGTAATATCATCTACAGGTTGGTGTATTTTCTTATAATCAATCATACATAAATAAGAATTTTTACCGCTTGTTGTAAAAAACCAATATATCAAATCACCTGGTAATGATGATTCATATATCTTTTTATAGTTTCTAGAAAGGAAATTACTTCATGAAAAAGTATATAATGTTGTGTGCTTCACTGATTTTAATCGTTCGAATATCTTTATTTGCGCAAGTAAAAATAACCGGGACAATTGTCGACAGCAAGAGTAAAGATCCGGTTATGGGTGCATCTATATTAGAGGAAAGAACCGGCATAAGTGCTACAACAGATGAGAATGGAAAGTTTTCAATAATATCCAATCAAAAAAATATTAAGTTAAGAATTACTCGAATAGGTTATTTAACAAAAGTAGTAAATACAGTATTTACAGGGAAAGCCCTTTTTATTTTCCTTATTCCTTCACCCGTACAATTAACAGGTGTTGAGGTTGTTGGTAATAAAAAGCTTTTACGGGCGCAGTCGATTGGAGTTTTAACAAAACAGGATCTAAACAGGTTCAGCGGTATATCTCTAAAGAGTTCGTTAAATAATATACCCGGAATATTTATGCAGTCGCGTACACCGTGGGGAGGAGCCCGCATAACTATTAGAGGTTACTATCCGAGCACCGGCAACAGCACAAACTTTAACGGTCTGGGCTACGAGGTGTTTTTAAATAACATACCTATAACGGATGCAACCGGAACGACGGTACTTGATAATATTGATTTTACTTCACTTGGTAATGTTGAAGTTATAAAAGGACCTTCATCCAGTATTTACGGAAGCTTTATCGGCGGGGCGGTTAATTTAACAACAGTTGAACCGGCACCGAATCAGTCGAGTTTTGAAGAGCAGGCTATAGGAGGCAGCAATGGTCTTTTCAGAACTAATACTACAATACAAAGAGCCGGCGCAAATTCTTCTTTTGTTTTGAATTACGGACATCAAACATACGATTCGTTTCGTCCGCATAGTGCGTCAAAAAAAGATTTTGTAAGATTTAACGGTGATTTTAAAGTAAGTTCTAATCAAAATTTATCAACTTATTTTTCTTATGTAAGGTCTTATGAAGAACTTGCCGGAGAAATAGATAGTGCCGATTTTTATAATCGCCTCCCGGTTAGCAATCCTCTTTATATAGCCAATAATTCTCATATATTTATAAAAAAATTCTTAACGGGCATTACGGATAATTATCATATTAACGAAAACTTAAATAATACAACTACCTTGTTCGGTTCGGGATTTACTTCCAACCAGCCGTTTGCTCACGGTTTTACGGATGTAAACCAGTTTAATTTCGGCGCGCGAACTTTATTTAATTATGCAGTGCAGACCGGAGATGTAGGGATAAACGGAATACTGGGAGGAATGTTCCAGCAATCAAATTTAACAAGCAACGGAGTTTTTATTATTCCCGCTCCGCCATTCCCGGAAAGACCCAGCGATCAGGAAAACTATGCAATGAATTTTTCTGTGTTTACCGAGTGGAGTTTTGCATTGCCAATGCATATTAATGTTACGGTAGGGGCTAGCTTAAATAAAAATGAATTCGGTATAAGAAACATGCTTAGGAATAATCAAGTTTATGACACAACCAATTTAGTTATTAAATCTTTTAATCCTGTTTTTACACCGAGAATTTCCGTATCAAAGGTGTTTAATAATATGGTTTCAGTATATGCAAATGTAAGTTCCGGTTATACACCGCCGTTATTAAGCGATGCAGTTGCCAATAACGGTACTGAAAATTTATCGCTTAAACCGGAAAGAGCAATACAGTACGAAATCGGCAGTAAAGGAAATATATTTAACGACAGGTTTGC
The DNA here is from genome assembly GCA_964530445.1 of uncultured Ignavibacteriaceae bacterium. Lineage (GTDB taxonomy): Bacteria > Bacteroidota > Ignavibacteria > Ignavibacteriales > Ignavibacteriaceae > FEN-1297. The sequence goes on along the minus strand of CAZHBJ010000190.1, from coordinate 3,167 downwards.
TTATCAGCTATCTTTATTCGATCTTGAAAATACAAATAAACTAGTCAGGCAAACTTCGAATTCGGTTACTTTTACAACAAACGCCGGCAAACAGCGTAATGAGGGGTTGGAATTATCTTTAAATTATCTTGTAATTAATAATCCGGCTAAAGCTCTTTCGTTGCTTCGCCCATGGATATCATATACTTATTCTAATTTTAAATACATTGATTTCAAAAGCAGCAATAATGCCGGAGCGATAGATTATTCAGGTAATTATGTTGCACGTGTTCCTAAGAATGTACTGAATGCGGGGCTGGATGTTAAAACAAATTTCGGCGTTTATCTATATGGTACTTACCAGTTCGTTGATAAAGTTCCGGTTACTTTTGATAACTCCACTTTTGTTAAATCTTACAGCCTATTAAGCGCCAAAGTGGGTTATGAGAAAAACCTAAGTAAACATTTTAATTTTAATATTTTTGCAGGCGGAGATAATCTCCTAGGAAGCACATATTATACATTCCTTTTTGTAGGTCCGGACATTAAGGGATTGGAACAAGCTAAGGACGGTGGAACCGGAGACGGATATATAATTCCGGGTAATTATAAGGCAACATTTTACGGAAATATAACTCTTTCGTACATATTTTAATTTAATTAGTATTAAAAATAAACTTACAACTTGAAGATACTCCTGTACAAAATAAGGAGTATCTTCTAAAATATTCTCATTTAATTCTTTTCATCAATTTTATAAAGCATGTATATCACAACATCTTATTTCTTTTATGAATAATATAATTCATAAAAATGATGAGGGTATTATGTCTATTCGGCCTGTAAAAAAAATATTAAAAGCGCAGCCTACAGTTGAAGGAGCAGGAGTAAATCTTCGTCGTGCCGTCGGTTTCGGCGATCCTTCGGAAGTCGATCCGTTTCTGTTATTAGATGATTTTCGAAATGAAAGACCGGAAGATTACATTGCAGGTTTTCCCTGGCATCCTCATCGAGGTATTGAAACAATTACTTACGTATTAGCCGGTAGTGTTGAGCACGGCGACAGTATGGGAAATAAAGGTGTAATTTCTTCGGGGGATGTTCAATGGATGACGGCCGGAAGCGGCATTATACATCAGGAAATGCCAAAGGGCGATCCCAAAGGCAGAATGCACGGCTTTCAACTTTGGGCTAATCTTCCTTCTTCACTAAAAATGACTTCACCGCGTTATCAGGAAATTAAATCCGATGGTATACCTGAAGTAATTGATGATGACGGAACAGTTGCAAGAATAGTCTGCGGAAACTTTTGGGGGAAGAAAGGGCCTGTAGACGGAATTGCAGCCGATCCGATTTATATAGATGTTTTTGTTCCTCCAGGTGAAAGAAAAACTATACCTATAGACACAAGAAATAATGCTTTTGCTTATGTTTTTACCGGCTCAGGGAAATTTTGTAATGCATCCGGTCCGCTTGCAGTGCCCACGGAAAGTGTCGGATGGCTCGATACTTCTCCTCCAACAGAAGCCGATAATCGTTCACTGATTTTATTTGACAGCGGAGATGAAGTAACAGTTCAAGCAGGGGAGGAAGGGATACGTTTTTTACTTATTTCCGGGAAACCGTTGAAAGAACCGGTAGCCTGGTACGGTCCGATTGTAATGAATACTCAAGCCGAATTAAAAAAAGCATTCGAAGAACTTCAGGCAGGAACGTTTTTAAAATCTAAATAAAAT
>CAZHBJ010000190.1:0-1352 GCA_964530445.1 uncultured Ignavibacteriaceae bacterium | reverse complement strand
ATAAGTTGTTGCAAAACCAAGGTATGCGCCTGCAATTACATCGCTTAAAAAATGATAATCTGTTCCAATTAATGCAACTCCGAGTACAATTAAAAAAATTATAACCGGTTTACGGAATTTCGGAAAGAATAATAGAACAGCTGCCCCAAATGCGGCAAAAACCGTCATGTGTCCTGATGGAAAGCTTCCGCCTCCTAATCCGTCAAACCATTTAAAGATTAAAGGCCTGTGATGCAAAAGCCATGCACGAACAGTGGTTCTTCCGAACATATATTGAAAATATGCTTTAATTATGTAAGATACCGGTAAGGTTACAGCGGCAAGTAATAAAAAATGTGTTTTTGCATCATCAAATTTTTTATACAGCCGGTAAAAATAAATTAACCACATTAAAAAAGTACCTACTGCAACTATATAAGGCAATATATCCGGAATATGTTCGGTAGCTTTGTGTATAGAGCGTATTGATTTAATAAAGTGCATTACTCGAACGGCAATTCCTTCATCCAAAAAGCGGATGCTGAATAAAATTGCTGCTAGTACTAATACTGAAATAGCAATACTTATATAAAACGAAGAATATTTTTTCTTCAATATAATTCTGTGCTTAATTATTTGAGTTAATAAAATACCTGATAATAAAAATGCGAAAATTGTTAAATATTACAACCTTCGCATCAGAAATATTTGAGCGGAAAGGGAGAGATTCGAACTCTCGGTACCCGTAAAGGTACACACGCTCTCCAGGCGTGCCAGTTAAACCACTCCTGCACCTTTCCTAAATTGGGGAAATTTTTTATCTAACCATGCTCTTCCTTGGCCGGTTTTTAAAAATTTCTCTCTTTTTAATGCTTCAAACTTTGAAGAATATTCTTCTTCATGAATTAAAACCCAAGGGATTCCTCCCTTCGTAAATTTACCAGATCTATGATTATGTTCTTTAAAGCGCTTTGGGACATTATCTGTTGAACCAATATATCTTTTTTCTAGGTTATTGCTCCAAAGAACATAAACATAATACATATTTTTATGATTTAATTTACAGTGCCAGTTTCCGCCTTTGGCGGATCAGCCTCCGGCTGAAAACCACTCCTGCACCTTTCCTAAATTAAAAAGCTAATATAATTATTTCATTATCTTTTAACAAAAATATATGGAGATATTCATTGGAAATTTACTTTGATTATAATATAATTCGTATCAATCCAGATAAATAATAATTTAAATAGTGCAAATAGAATCGCCATCACAAGCACCACAACGAGTGGAATAATCACAAAATAGCGATTTCCCGTTTTAACGCCAATTTCCGAAAAAGAAGTTGAGGCAATCCAAAAATTCATGAATATGGA
>CAZHBJ010000189.1:0-6217 GCA_964530445.1 uncultured Ignavibacteriaceae bacterium | reverse complement strand
CAAATAGCAAGAATTGTAATACTTATTACTGTTTAGAATATCAATAAACAACATTCTTATTATCTAAACAGTTTATTTTAAATTATTATCCTATTTCAGGAGAACTAATTTTTTAGTTGAAACATAATTCCCGGCCTTCAATTGATAATAATAAACTCCGCTTGGAAGATTACCGGCATTTAAAGTAACATTGTAATTGCCGGCAGATTTATCTTCATTTACTAATGTTTTAACTTCTCTGCCTAACACATCATAAATTTTTAAAGTTACATGACTAACTGCCGATAGTTGACCCGTACTAATAGTATAGTTGATTACTGTAGTTGGATTGAATGGATTCGGGTAATTTTGAGACAAATTAAATTTTAAAGGCTCAATATTTTTAGATGAAACGGAATTAACGCTTGCAAAGAAGTAATCAGCAGCTTTACTAATTACCGAATTAAAGGAAGAATCATCGGCAGTTGTTTCCAGAGGAAATCCCAAATAAATTAATTTGCCGATTTGAGAAGATGAACCGAAGTGCCCGGAATATTGAATGCCTGCCCCGGTATTGTTCGAATATTGCATACATAAAGTACTACCGCCATATATTCCGATTTCATCAGGGTAGCCGACTTCATAAACTTGAGCATAATTGAATGCGGTCCCGTCGAGCGCCGAACCGGATACACCTTTTACGATAAGCGAGCCTGAATCATCTTTTAAAAATGTTGCCTTCAAATAATTATTATAAAAATTTTTATCGCTGCTGCTGCCCTTGTATGATAAATCCCATCCGATTTCACTTCCCGAAACAAACAAACATCCGCCGCTTTCCAGATAATTTTTTACCAGGTTTTGTTCCGTTGAACTAAATGTTTCATCGGCTGTGCTTTCATCGCCCAGTATCCAATAAACCGCGTCGTAATCATTTAGATTGACAACAGAACTTATTACTTCAGAGTTTTTAACTGATTCGAAACTTACGTCAAGAGAATTTAATGCTTGACCATATCGATCGGCAAACGTATTGCTTTCTCCGCGCCAGTCTGCATTTTGCCTGTTAAATCCGTCTACTATCAATATTTTCCTGCCGCCGGAATTTTGCTTTGCTCCAAGTACATTTGACCAATTACTCTCACTATTATCCAATGAATCATTAAGAACACTTGAGACTCGGTAATATTCCTTATTGCCGTTCATTGTGATGGTCGTGCTCAAAGTTTGTAAGATAGATTCATTCTCAATCATATTCCAATTAGTTCCGTCGGTCGAGCTATAAAGTCTATACCCTTTTACATTTGTTGTATCGCATGACCAAGTAATCTTTACTTTACTATCAGGTAAATTTAAGACGCTTAATAATTTCGGAACATTGAATGAATAGTTACTTTCCATTCCGTCATAATAACACGGTACATACCCTGATAAATTCGAAGGTGAATAAGTCCAGTATGAAACGCCCCAGTCTCTAGCAGAAGATTCTACAACGCGCATTGCGCCGTTTGGCGCTTTATCTACAAAAAGTCTAACATGCCCCGGTATAAGAATTCCATCTCCAGGTTTTAATTCATCCCAGCTTGAATATTGAGTTGTTATTGAAGGCATATCACTGGTTGACGAATGATAATTTAACTGCCAGCATCGGCTTACAAAGCCCGAACAATCTACACCAACGGCATAACCGGAAACTCCTGCAGTATTAATATCACCGGCGTACCTGCCGTTTTTAAGACCGCTGGAAAACTGCGCTAAAGTACTGAAGCCTCCCCACATATATGGAATTTTTGCGTTCTCACCTACAATAAGCCAGGAAGGCGTACGAACCATATCTCCGTCCGGTCCTTGTACATCGGTAGGAGCTAAATTATTGGAACTGCAATTATATTTATACAGTGCATAACTTTCCCCGATTCTTAAAGCAGCTGCTCTGCTGGCAGCAGTTAGAATATTTCCATTTTTTTTAAGCTGTGAAACCGGTTCTTTTGCAGAGACAATATTATTATAATTTAATTCGTAATCGTATTCGGAAGGATAGTAAATTTTTGAAGATGAATATTCGGTTAAACCGCTCCATTTTATAACCGTAATTTTATCTTTCTCAGTTAAAAGCTGATAAAGATTCCCGTCGGCGTCCACTTCAAAATCTCTTATCATATATAGATATTTAATTGACGGAACTTCAAGTATAGAAAGAACTTTTCCATCCGGGGAGACCGTATAGACTTCCCTTTTAACTTTCAAAGGAACTTCTTTAATATAAGTCTCCACAATAATAAACGAATTCCCTTTTGAATCTATACCAATTAAATCCGCATAAGCTAGATTTGCCGGGAAATTGAATTTGAAATTTTTATAAAAGTTTGAAATGTAGTATTTAATTTGGAGTTCGCTTTTATTAGGTACCAGAACCAATATAGAATCGTTTGAACCATCCGATAAATCTCCGGCATTATCCATAAAGATATTTTCGTTATTTGATAAGAAAGATTTTTTTAAACTCATTCCTCCTTCTTCTAAAGACGGTTTATAATTTCTTAAAATAGAATTCGAAATTGAATTATTATTTTCAATAAAGTCTTTTCCTATATGAACCGGGTTAGTTGCCTTCTGCATTTGGCTGCCTTTAATACAATAAACATTTTTTGTATCAAAATCCTGAATCCAAATATTGCCGTTATCGACATCAAATGAAGAAATCGCATAAATCCCCGAGTTTTCGATTCTTACTTTAACAGGGAGTTCCGAATATTTTTTTTCAATTACTTTAGTAAAGACTGCTTGGCCTAAAGATATTCCGGTCAATAAGACAACAGCAAAAAATGACAAGATAAATTTCATACTAGCTCCGGATGAGAAATAAATAATTTAGAATCTTTTTTAATATTTTTGAATTCTTTTCTATAAATAATTATCGAAAATAAACATTAATATGTTACGGCAAATATATCTCTTCAATTGAAGTGATTTCATTATTTACAATTTGGAATTTATATAGTTTGAACCTGAACCGTCTATATTCCTTATTATTTAATAGCTTTAAAAACTTTGAGATATGGATATCCTCATTAAAATTATAATTGCCCGTTTTATTATAAGAAAGAGTCTGCATTACCACTTTAGCAGTATCGGAAATTTTAAATTTTAATGAATCGGTTTTTATGTTTCGGATATAATAACCGTTAGCTATTGTACTTACCAAATTTTTCCCGGCTTTCTTATCCATATTAAAAGCTTTAATCGCAGCTTCACCGCTCAGCCATTCCACAGTATCGATTGACATGTAATTTGATCCGTTTTTATTAAAAACGCCGTTAATATATCCTTTACAATTTAAATTAACCTTGATTATTTTAGGCGGTACATTCTTGTTATTTTTTTTTCTGTTTTCCGTATTTTTATTACAGCCGGCTATACTTAAAGATATGGTGACGGAAATAATCGATAAGAAAAACAAAGTTATTAACTTAAAAACATCCCTTTTTTTAATAAAAAAATTTTTGATAATATCTCCCATTTTAAAAAATTGCACTAAGGTTTTTGATTAAATGCCCAAAACTATTTTGTATAAAAAGCACAATCAACCGGTTATGTGTTCCGATTACTAATATAACAAAATAATTAATTTTATTTATTAATTATTGTAATTTATCAATTCAATGGTTAAGTTTTGATGAAATATGGGTAAATAATCTGTTATAAAGGTTATAATAAATGAGTGACAATTCATTTTGAGGGAGATAAAATGGAAGAAGGAACGCCGCTTCCGGGTTCAAATGAAGGCGGTAAAAATATAAAACCGAAAATAGATAACAGTGAATATTTACCGTTTGCCGAAAAGGTATCCTTAAACGGAAAAGGAAATCATAAACAAAGCTTTAATCAAGATCCTTTAAATTTAACTTTATTCCAGGCATATTATAGAAAGACATATAATCTTATTCTGAAAATTGTTGAGGAATTCATTACCGGTTTGAAAACCGGTTATAACATTGAAATAAAAGATAACCCGGATTTTAACCCCGCTATAAAAGCCATACATAATTTCTTTTCAATAAAAATCTTTGAAAAGATTAAAGCCGACAAAATACTTGATAATACCTTGGAGCAATTCGAAAGCGATAATAAAGAAGACGGGAAGTCAGGTATTTTTTATAAAAATGTTTTACTTCTTCACCTTGACGAATATTTCCAATTAATCCGGACATTTTCCTTAATTTTTATTGATAATCATCCTAAAGATTTCATACAAAAGCTCGGCATTTATAATCAATATAAAAATGATATAAATAATAAAGCGGACGAACTCGAAATTATTTATTCATCAATTCCTTTTTCTCAAAAAAAATTGATTAAAGAAAACTTAGGTGTAATTGAAGGGAAGTCGGATATAAAAGCAGCGGTTTTTAATACAATAAAACGTTTAGAGGACTCTAACAATATAGAGAAATCAAAATATAATGCGGATAAGATTTACCAAAGTTATCTAAAATTAAACAAAAGCAAACCTTACCAGGAATTAATAAAAGAAAACCTCAAAAAACTGGATAATATAAAAGAGGAATAAATTACAGACAAATTAAAAGTTCATTTCTTCAATCCGCATAAATTCAAGCTCAATTCAAATAGATCTTCCGCAGTTTCATTATCATACGAAATTTGAGACGATTTAGTTAGTCTGCCGTTATGTAAATATTGTCCGGTGGTTTTGCTATAACTTTCTTCAATAGCCGGGATTAAAATTGCATCCGCAGCTTTAGACGCTGAGATTAATTTTCCTCTTATCCCAAAATCAAAATAATGTTTTAGCCAGGGAAGTATTCCATTGTTTAACTTTATTTTAGTTGCTGCATGTCCGGGATCTACTGCGTTCACCGTAACATTAGTATCTCCTAAGATACTTGAAAGCTTATGAGTAAAATATATCATTGCCAGCTTGGAATTTCTATAAGCATCACCGGAATCGTAAACGGCCGGTTTTTGTATGTTGTTAATTATGTTTCCCCCGCTGTGAGATGATGATGAAATATTTATTATCCTGCCTTGCGAAGAACTTTTTAATAAACCTAAAAGCTCCATAGTTAATAAAAAGTGACCTAGATAATTCGTAGCAAATGTAAGTTCAAATCCATCGTCACTTAAAAAATATTTATTAAATTTTGCACCGGCATTATTAATCAATATATCCAACTTGTTATAATCATTTTTAATTAAAGATGCTGATTTTCGTATTTCTCTTAAAGATGATATATTCGTAACATAATACTTAATTTTAAGATGTTCGTTTATTTTTAATAATTCATCGCAGACTCTTTCACATTTGCGCATATTTCTGGATAAAATTATTAAATTAATGCTGGAATTTGCTAATTTAAAAGCCAATGATTTACCGATACCGGATGTTGCGCCTGTAATTAGACAAGTTTTATTTTCCATAAAAACAAATAAATTATGATGATAAATTAAATAAATTTAGTATTAATAATTTTCAAAATGATATGAAACCTGTTATTGTATTAGCCGCACATACAATGGGTTACGGAATAATTCGTTCTTTAGGGCACCACAATATCCCCATAATATCTGCTTATTACGGCAAAGAAGATTTCGGACACCTTTCAAAATATATAAACAAAGCAGTACGAATACCAAATCCTGGAGACAATCCCGATGACTTTTTAAACAGCTTAATTGAATTAAGCAAAGAATTCGGAGGAGGTCTATTAATTCCGTCAAATGATGATACTCTGGAAGTAGTCTCCAAGAATAAAACACTTTTATCTGAATATTACACTGTTGCAACCAACGACTGGGATATTACCGAGAAAGTTCTAAATAAAAAACTCACATATGAGATTGCCGCTTCCCTGAATATCGACATGCCCAAAACAATTTTTCCGTCTTCATCCGAAGAAATAAAAACTTTTTTTACAAATTTAAATTCTACAGTAATTGTTAAACCGTGTGTCAGCCATACTTTTTATAATACCTTTTCTAAAAAATTTTTCCGGTTTGAAAATATAAAAGATCTAAACAATAAAATTGAAGACCTTACTGAAAGCAACTTTAACGTAATGGTTCAGGAATTGATTAAAAGTAAAGACAGCGATATGGTTATGTATAATGCATACTCTATAAATGGTAAACCGGTAGTAGAAATGACGGCACAAAAAATGAGGAACGGTCCGGCAGTATATGGTAATTCTACAGTAAGCAAAAGCAAAAAGATTGAAGA
>CAZHBJ010000188.1:0-6253 GCA_964530445.1 uncultured Ignavibacteriaceae bacterium | reverse complement strand
CAATGACAAATTATGCAAGATTTTTAGGAATAAATCCTGAAAATGCTTTAAGAAAAACAAATAAAAAATTTATTAACCGGTTTATGTATGTAGAAAAAAAAGTGAAAGAGACAGGTAAAAAAATTAATGAATCAAACTTAACTGAAATGGATAAATACTGGGATGAGAGTAAATCGATATATAAAACTTAAAAATTATTTAAAACCCATTTTTTTTGAATTATCCGAACCGTTGAATTTTTCATAAGCATCAATTATATCTTTTACAAGTTTATGCCTTACAACATCTGATTTATCAAAATAAACAAAACCTACGCCATCGATATCCTTTAAAATATTTTTAGCTTGTACTAGCCCGCTGTGAGTTTTTGACGGCAGATCAATTTGGGTTATATCTCCGGTAATAATCGCCTTGGAATTAACTCCCAATCTTGTTAGAAACATTTTCATCTGCATATCCGTAGCATTTTGAGCTTCATCTAAAATTACAAAAGCATTATTTAAAGTCCTCCCGCGCATATATGCAAGCGGTACAATCTCTACAGATTTTTTTTCAATATAATTTTTCAATCTATCGGAAGGAATCATGTCGTCCAGGGCATCATATAGGGGACGAAGATAAGGATCTATCTTTTCTCTAAAATCACCGGGTAAAAATCCCAGGCTTTCACCGGCTTCAACTGCCGGTCTTGCTAAAATAATTTTATTTACTATTCCCTTTTTTAGTGCTGCGACAGCAAAAGCAACTGCTAAGTACGTCTTGCCCGTGCCTGCCGGACCGATTGCAAAACAAATATCATTTTTAAGAGCACTCTGAAGGTAATTTACTTGTCCGGGAGTTCTTACTTTGATAACATCACTTTTAGTGTAAAGAATTATTGAGTCATATTCATTATCGGTTATTATGTCTTTCCCCTGACCCGATAATTCGAGGATAGTATCAATATCAGATGTTTTTAATCTGCCTTTTGTATTTAAAACATAAACTAATTCTTTAATAATTTTTTCAATGACTTCTACTTCTTCTACCACCCCCTTTATAGTAACATTTTCGCCTCTAACAGTAATTGAAGAATTAAATCTTTCTTCAATTAATTTTATGTTGCTGTCATTAGTTCCCAGCAAAGACAACATATCAACATTTTCAAGGACAAGCTTTTTCTCAACAGCAGTCATTATACTCCTTTTATAAATACAAAAAGCCCTTATCGGTTATGACAAGGGCTTTCTGAAAATTTTGTTATAAACTAACATTCGGCTAAACGATTATTGAACCGGAGCCGGTTTATAATTCTTTCTAATTTTTTCGTACTTAGTTTTTTCTTCATCAGTTAAATGCGGAACTTTGAAAATTTGCTTTGGGTAGATCAAATTAGGGTTCTTGATTTGATCGCGATTAGCTTTGTAAATATTCGGCCAAGCAAATCCATTGGAATAAATGGTTGATTTTTTGGCAATATTCCACAAGCAGTCTCCTTTAACAACAGTATAGTTGATTTCTTTCGGAGCTTCAACCCAGGCATCCAGAGCAGCTTGCATCTGGTTATGTACCTTATCAAAGTATTCCGGAAGAGCACTTATTTTATTCTGTTTCAAAGCATCCAGATCTTTTTGTCTGTCGGCTTTCGGTCCTTCTTTCCTGCTTATTTTGCCGTCGAGTTCGTTAACAGCATTACCAAAATTATCTACATCCTGCTGGGTAGCTCCAACCATAGCATAAAGTTCTTTCATGCAGTCGTCGTAGCTTTCAATATTTTTAGATTTCAAATTATTGATATCTGATTGTAATGAGCTGATTTCTTTTGTAAGGCTTGCTTTTTGGGCATTTAAACGTGCTGTGTCGGCTTGCCATTCATCACTTGTCATCTTCTTTTCTTGTGCAAAAACAGCTACAGAAAAGAAAAGCAAGAGAGAAAAAACACAAATTATATTTCTACTAAATTTCATAAAACTTTCCTCCAAGTTAAAATTAAATTTCTTTCTTAAGCTTAGTTAGAAGATAATTTTTCCAAATTAGCTTTGGTTTCTTCTTTTTCCTTATTGCACTGTGCAAGTTTATCTGTTTTTGCAGCAATCTCTTTTTCAAGGTTTGCTCTTTCGTCTTTTAACGAATTAGCTTGTGATTGTAAAGAACTAACCTCACTTTTAAGGCTATTCAATTGCGCCATTTCGGCATCGCTAACACCACCGCATCCGCTCAGAAATGCCGTAGTAGCAACAAAAGCGGCTATTAAAGCGGTATTTCTTACAACTTTTACTACCTTCATATTGAAACCTCCAATTATTAATTATTTTAGTAAGTTGTTTAGTTAAATAGATAAATCGAACTCAATGGTAATTTATTAACTTATCCTGCATTTTATATAACTTATTACAGATTAAGTTTTTATAAACCTATACTATATAATAAAATGACTATCTAAATTCAAGCAGAGTTGAATTTGGTCTAAAGGTATATGCTTTAGATAACAGCTAAATAATTTTCTTTTCAACAAAGCTTGTATAGTTAATTCCCGCTATAATTATATGATCAAATACCGGAATATCTAAAATTTTGCCTGATTCAACTAATTTTCTGGTTATTACAATATCTTCATTACTCGGCTCTGGGTTACCGCTCGGATGATTATGAAGTAATATTATACTGGCAGAACTATTTTCTATTGCTGCCTTAAAAATTTCGCGCGGGTGAACCACGCTTGAATTTAAACTCCCTATTGATATCGTTTCAAATTTAATTATTTTATTTGCCGAATTCAAACAAATAATTATAAATTTTTCTTTTAGTTCATCTTTTAACAGAGGAATAAATATTTCGGCTATATCTTTGGGGGAAGTAACTTTATTTTCCGAAAACCATTTCGTTTGTGATTGAATTCTCCTGTTTAATTCAAAAGCAGCCAATAATGTTGCAGCTTTATCTTTGCCAATTCCCGAACTTTTTGTTAAAGTATTTAATGACTTAGAAGCAAGAACGGCAAGATTATTATGCAGTTTAATCAGTTCCTGCGCTAATGTGATTACCGATTTGCCCTTTGTACCGGTTCGTAAAAGAATAGCAAGCAGTTCGGCATCCGATAAGCTTTGAACACCTCGAAGCATCAGCTTTTCGCGGGGCCTGTCATCCAAAGGAAGATCTTTAACTTTTAAAATATTTTCCCCCCTTTACTAGTTTTAGTTTGTTAACTTATATTTATCTACCAGTTCAAATTTCCCGTTTCTGTAACGCACTATATTTAAAAAACTGTTTACCCTCGTTTGGTCAAAATAATAATTATTATGAAACCCTTTAAATATGATACCGGATTCCATTTCCCTTTTTATCATATACCTGCTGTTATCAAAATCTTTTACCACATCAAGCAGATAATCCGCAGTGTCGTAACCGTAAAGGACATTCCGGTCTACATCAATATTCGTCTGTTCAAAAAACTGCCTGCTGAAATTCTGGAACAGCGAATCGGTATAATCGATATAATAATCGGAAGTAAAGGTAATCATATTGCTTAAAGTGGAATTTGTTTCATATCCCTTTGCCAGGAACCAATCCTGATTTCCGTAAATGGGTACATTTAAATTGTTAGCCACAAATTGAGAAAGAAGCGCGGGGACGTCTCTATTATCTGCTAAAGGTAAATATACTCCTTGCAGTATTAACGAATCTGCAGCTATTTTGGAAACCTGTCCGCTGTAAGAAATATTATTGCTGTGGTATGTTTGCTGATTTAAAATTTGCCCGTTAAGATAATTAAACTCATTCATAAATCCGGCTGCAAGAACAGGAGAATACCCCTCTTCCGCATTCAGCACAGATATGTATTTTTTATTTTCAACATAATAAATATATTCCGCCATTACCTGTCCTCTTACTGTAAATGATGGATTCGCCTGAAAAAAATTCGGATATAATTGAGTCAAATCATTTTCAGTAGCGGTGGGTGAAATAATCGGAATATCCGTATCTTTAAAAGCTTCCAATGTTTCTTTTACTTCATCACTGTAAACAGGACCGATTATAACTTTTATGGACGGAATACTTGAAAACTCTCGTTCAATGTTTTCTATTTTTGCTTTATTTCTTTCCGTGTTTCTTATTAATAAACCAACTTTTTGAGTATGTGTTTTATTATACTGAGCAACAGCATACTTTATACCTTCCAATATTTCCGAACCTGCATTGGAAATAGTGTCTTTAGACTGGTAATTAAAAGGCAGCATCACCCCGATTAACGGAGTGGTCGGCGTGGTTTCTTTTTCAACCAGTATGCGCTGGTATAAAGTTACTGCTTCACCTTTTTCTTCGGATAAAGGATAAAGATGAATTAAATCAGATAAAGCAGCTTCGGCATTTTTATAGTTTCCATTTTGTATATAAATTTTTCCTAATGTCAACAAGAGATAGGGTTTCAGCTTTGTATTACTAGTACTGTCATACAAATCAATTATTTTTCCCGGGTCTAAAAAATGCATGGCAATTTTCTCACCGCCGGATTGGGCATAACTGTAGTAAAAAGGCGAATTACTCGATTCAATAATATGTGTGAGCATCTTAAAAGCTTCAAAATAGTTACCTTTACCGATACTAATTTCCGCAAGCATCAGCTCAGCTTCATCTTTATATTTACTGTCGTTATACTTTGATATAAATTCATTAAGTACAGCAGCTGCTTCCGAATCATTTTTCAATTTATATAAAGATTTTGCATCGAAGATAAATGAGATAGTAGTTTTAGGATTAAAACTATATTTATAACACAGCTTCTCAAAAATCTGCCGGGCTTCATTATATTGTCCGGTATTATAAAGGTCTAGTCCTAACCTGAATTCGGCATCGGACTTTGCACTATCGACATAGCTTTGGGCATTTATCTCAGAGTAAAATGAACAAATAAAAATCAGTATAAATAAAATTGATTTAACCATCTTATATCGTATTTTTTTTAAGTATAGTTGCGGCTTCGTTTTTACCGGCTAATGCTTTTTTATTTTTGGGATCGAGTTTAATGGCTATGTCGTAATAAGCTAATGCATCATTCGGCTTTTCCGCTTTTAAACATGCTTCGGCTAATTTTGTATAAATATCGGATGAAGCGTCTTCTATAGTTTCTATATACTTAAGGAAATTTTTTTCGGCTTTTAAATAATCTCCTAACTTAAGATATATTTTACCCGCCAGTTCATAAGGAGAAGATTCCGACGGATTAAGTTTTATCGCTTTTTCTATCGGAGCAACAGCGTGCGCATACATTTCCAAATTGTAATAAGTTTCGGCATATATTTTATTAAGTTCCCAAAAATTTGAATAAAGTACATCTGCTTTTTTTGCAAACTTCAAAGCGTTTTCATATTCTTTTAATTTAATGCAAATTTTGGCAAGATAAATATTTGCTTCGTGAACAAGTTCGGATTGATTTTCAACCGAAATGAATTTCTCAAGACTGATTTTTGCTAATTTAAATTCCCCAAGCATAAAGTGCGAATATCCCGTAAAGAAAGCGGCTACCGGTTCTTCTTCCGGTAAGATCAAACTCAGAGCTTCTATTGCTTCTTCCCATTTTGCGTTTCTTAATAGATACTGGCCTAAGAAAATTCTAATTTCTTTATCATCAAGGTGATCTTCAAGATAAGTTTTTAACAGGTTTATTCCCGGATTAATATTTCCCATATGTTCGTAGAGATTTGAAAGGCTGTAATATACATCTGTAAAATCCGGATTTTCTTTAAGTATTCTATTATATATTTGAGCAGCATGCAAAAGTTTTCCTTCCGATTCATAATCATGTGCGACTTTCATTTTATGAAGCAACTGATAATCCTGATTCACAATACTATTCCCACTCTATAGTTGAGGGGGGTTTTGAACTAATATCGTATACCACCCTGTTTATACCCCTAACTTTATTAATTATTTTATTTGAAAGATTTGCTAAAAAATCATTATCAAATTTAAACCAATCCGCAGTCATTCCGTCTGTTGAATTTACGGCTCTTAGTGCAAGGACATTTTCATAAGTACGATAGTCTCCCATTACTCCGACCGATTGAATAGGCAACAAAACCGCGAAAGCTTGCCAAATCATGTTATAAAGTCCGGCTTTTTTTATTTCGGATATAAAAATATCGTCAGCTTCTCTTAAAATGTCAAGCTTGTCCGTAGTTATTTCCCCAATAATTCTTACAGCTAAACCCGGACCGGGAAACGGATGACGTTCTATAAACTCATCGGGAATGTTTAATTCTCTGCCAACGTTTCT
>CAZHBJ010000187.1:0-6282 GCA_964530445.1 uncultured Ignavibacteriaceae bacterium | reverse complement strand
TGAAAATTACGGGTTAAAAATGGATTCTAAGACAAACAGCCCCATTTATGAAATTGTTTTTAAAACCGGTAAGCTTTCTCATGTGTATGACGAAGGTTTGATGCTTGAAGCGGAAAGGGATAGTACTATTGTTAGAATATTTGTGCCTTATGCTTCAATTAAATGTGTGGAAATATTTAACTTTTAACGGGGATTCAAATCTTGAAAATATTTGCTCTCCTTTTTGTTTTCTTTTTTACTGCCGAATTGCTGCCCCAGAAATTGCAGGTGAAAAGTTTAAAAGTATATTCTGGCAGTGACGAAATTTCATTACCTGTAATAAGGAACGGTTCTAATCAAATAACAATTGAATTTGATGTAAAATCCGGCACTGTTCCTAATATGAGTATTGCTTTTAGGTTTTGCGATCAAAATTGGACTCCTTATTCCAATATATTTTTACAAAACCAGGGCAAAAACATTGCATACAATCTTCGGTTTGCACAATTACCTACAACGGTAATCGACGCAAATTATCACTTTATCGGCAGCTACCCGAATTCCCAAGAAGATGTTGAGTTCCCGTTTTCTGGTAAATGGAGATTTTATTTAACGGATGCTCAAGATACTTCAATTATATACGGCAGCGGAAAATTTTATGTCGTAAATTCGGATGTAGCTTTATCGGATTCATTAAAAAATGAAAAATTGGAGGGTAAAATTTATTTTCCCTCGGATCTTCAAAAGGTATTTAATATTACAACGTTCTTTTATTTGCCGAATGATTTTCATCCCACTTATGTAGATCATGTGGAAATAATTGCAAACCATAAAATTGATTATCCTATTATCATTGATAGAAAGTTAAATACAAACACACGGCAGTATTATTGGGACGGAAGCAGAAATTTTAAATTTATTGCGAGAGATATTTTGCCGGGAAATGAGTATAGGGAAACCGACTTGAGGAATTCAAATATTTTTCCAGGAAAAGACGTTAATGCACATCAGGCATCAATAGAATATTCAAGATTTTACAAAGAAGAACCCAAAGATTTAAACGGCGGATCGATTCTTACAAATTATAATGATAATTTTGCAACATATTTAAATGTTACTTTTACAATTCGCCCGCCTTCGGAAGTACCCGGAATATTTTTAGTCGGCGCTTTTAACAATTGGAAAATTTCACCGGAATATGAAATGACTAATAATTACGGGTTATATTCAATCACTATCCCTCTTAAAAGGGGTATTTATGATTATCAGTATGTTGTCGGGAAGCTAAGCTCCGGTAAAGTTGAAAACCCCGACTGGTGCATATTGGAAGGCAACAGTTGGGAAACTACTAATGTTTATCATATTTTTCTTTATTATCATGATCCGAATTACGGCGGGTATAACAGAATTATTGGCTACAAACAAATTACAAGTAAATAAAAATGGAAAAATTAAAAGTCGGTGTTATAGGAACAGGGCATTTGGGAAATCTTCACACAAAAATGTTTCATCAAATAGAGGATTGTCAGTTAGTCGGAGTTTACGACAGCAATCAACAAGCAGCAAAGTTAACTGCGGATGAGTACAAGACAAAGGCTTTTAAAAACATAGATGAAATTCTAAATGAAATTGAAGCTGTTTCCATTGCTGCTACAACCAGTGCACATTACGAGCTTGCGAAAAAATGTTTGGAGAAAAATATTCATGTGTTTGTAGAAAAACCGATTACGGCATCGATCCCCGAAGCACAGGAAATTGTAGATTTTGCTTCTAAAAATAAGTTGAATTTGCAAGTAGGTCATATTGAAAGATTTAACCCGGCCTTGATTTCCCTTGAGAAATATATTCTTCAGCCGATGTTTATTCAAACCGACCGTTTAGCTCAATTTAATCCTAGAGGTACTGATGTTGCAGTTGTTCTGGATTTGATGATTCATGATATTGATATAATTTTAAGCCTTGTAAAAAGTGAGGTGAAAAATATTGAAGCAAGCGGTGTTGCCGTAGTATCCGATACTCTGGACATTGCTAATGCCAGGATTCAATTTGAAAACGGAGCAGTGGCAAATGTAACTGCAAGCAGAATTTCACAGAAAAAAATGAGAAAGATGAGGATTTTCCAAAGAGATAATTATATTGCATTGGATTTTATATCCGGCGTTTCGGAAGTTTATAGATTGGTTCCTGTAAACGAAAAAGTTGATTCCGCTTTTATTTCATTCGGAGAAATCGGTATAGGCGAAAAGAAGAAACGTGTTGTTTATGAACAGCCGGAAATAAAAGAGGTTAATGCACTAAAGTACGAACTTGAGTTGTTTGTAAAATCGGTTATAAAAAAAATACCGCCGGTTGTTTCCGGCGAGGACGGGCTGCGGGCGCTTAAGGTTGCCGAAATTATATTAAAAAAGATAGATGAATCATTAAAGGCCATTTCTTTATGAAAAAATTTTTAATAATCTCTGTTTTCCTTTTAGCTTTTGTAAATATCGGCTGCAGTGTTTTTCAAACTCTTGTAAACGTTTCAAGACTTAAATTCAAACTCGGGCAGGTAAATAATTTTTTAGTAGACGGGATATCTGTTCAAGGTAAAACAAGCCTGAAAGATTTTAATCCTATGGATGTAATCAAGTTGACTGCTTCGGTTGCAAAAAAATCATTACCTGTATCATTTACTTTAAATGTTCAGGCAAATAATCCTAACGACGGAACCGGCGGATATCCCAAAACAAACGCAACAATAAAAGATTTTCCGTGGAAGCTGTATATTGAAAATAAAGAGACTATTTCAGGTAATTTTGGTCATCCTGTTTCCGTACCTGGTACCGGAGAAATTACAACTATTCCAATTCAAATTAATCTGGATCTTTATAAATTCTTCAATGATAAAGGTCTTGAAGGTATAATAAAATTAGCACTTGCCATCAGCGGGGAAAAGGGTTATTCTTCCAATATAGCGTTATATGCCAAACCGACTGTCACTTCTTCGATCGGTGATATAACTTATCCCGGAGAGCTGAAAATAGTAAGTAAAGAATTTACGAATTAGTTTTCTTTGAAATCCGGCATAGTTTAAAGGTTAATAATTTTAGGCAATCTTTCCGCCCCTTGTAACATTCTTCTCAAAACATTCGTTATTAATTTTAATAAGAGAAACTATAATGTTAAATTCATATTAGGATTTCTGAAAGTTATTGTAAAATCATAATTTCTAATAATTATTCACCATATATAAAGGTAAATTTATGCCAAAAACAGAAAAGTATGCTGTTGGCGTTGATTTGGGGGGCACAAATATTAAAATCGGAATTGTGTCTCAAAAGGGAAAAATTATAAAGAAAATATCGCTCGATACATTGGCGGCAGAGGGACCGGATAAAGTAATAAGTCAGATTAAAAAAGGCATAAAAGAAATTTTAACTAAAAATAAGTTAAAAATTCAGGGAATAGGAATAGGTTCCCCGGGGACGGTATCGACAAAAAAAGGAACTGTTGAAGATCCTCCGAACTTACCAGGCTGGGAAAAAATTAACCTTGGAAAAATCCTTCAAAAGGAATTTAAAATAAATGTTCATGTTGAAAACGATGCTAATGTTGCAGCAATTGGTGAAATGATTTTCGGCGCCGGTAAAAAAATTGATACTTTTATAATGATTACATTGGGAACAGGTGTTGGCGGCGGAATTATTTTTAATAAAAAGTTATTTAAAGGCGAGTTTGGCGCAGCCGGCGAAATAGGGCACATGTCTATTTGTTATAACGGCCCTAAATGCAAATGCGGTTCATTCGGTTGTGTGGAAACTTACGTTGGGAATCATTATTTGGTTAAGAGAGTTAGAGAAGAACTGCAGAGCAATAAAGATTCGAAAATTTGGGAACTGATAAATAATGATTTTGACTTATTAACTCCATTAGTAATCCAGCAAGCTGAAGAGTTGGGAGATATCTATGCAAAATCAGTAATTCAGGATTTAGGCCTTTATCTGGGTACTGCCTTGGCCTCATCCAGCAATACTTTGGATATCGGAACATTTATCATCGGCGGCGGTGTTGCCGGGTTCGGCGAACCGCTTTTTGACTCAATTAGAAAAAATGTTAGTGCAAGAGTTCTTAAGCCGTTAAGCAAACGTATAAAAGTTCTTCCTGCAAAATTAAAAAACGACGCCGGCATTAAAGGCGCTTCGGCACTAGTTTTTTACAAATCATGAATAAAGTTTGCATTGTTAAAAATAATGAACTCTAATTATCATTATTTATGAAATTTCTTTTAATACTTATTTTTTTATCTGTAAACTTTCAAATCATTCTTGCACAAGAAGCCGATACAGCTTTATTTACAAAGACCGATACTCTTGCAACCACCGCGAAGGATTCTTTAATGCCGCCCGATTCCACAAAGAAAAAAACTTATGATGTAGATACCGTTATTTATGCAAGTTCAACAGATTCTCTGTTCTTCTACGTTAATCAAAAAAAAATGGACCTTTACGGTAAGAGTGAATTAAAGTACAAAGATACGGATTTGAAAAGCGCTAATATCTTTATCAACTTTAATACAAATAACGTAGATGCTTACGGCGTGCCCAACGATTCTCTCCCCAATAAATTCAGCGGAACACCCACACTATCTCAAAACGGCGAAGTGTATGACGGGCAGTCGATGAAATATAATTTTAAAACCACAAGAGGCTTTATTACACAGGCCAACACCGGAAGTGAAGGTGCAAGATATACAGGAGAAGAAATAAATAAAGTTGGTAAAGATACATATTTTGTAAAAGATGGTACTTATACAACTTGTGATACTGTTCCGCCGGATTATTATTTTTATTCGCCTGAAATGAAAGTAATTCAAAAGAAAGAAATTATTGCAAAATGGATCTGGATATTTTTCGGAGGTGTTCCGTTTCCCATCCCATTGCCTTTTGCGGTTTTCCCGCTTCAATCCGGAAGAAGATCGGGAATAATTGCGCCGGCTTTCGGACAAGACGGAACTTATGGTTATTACTTTTCTCACTTCGGTTACTTCTGGGCAATAAATGATTACGTAGATTTAAATTTAACCGGTGATTATTATACACGGGGAAGCTTCGGCTTTAATACGAGATTCAGGTACGTTAAAAGATATGATTATAACGGATCTATTCAAGGCGGTTATAGATTATTTAAATCGACAAGCTACACAGGTTCCAGCACCAGCAAACAATGGAGTATTGCTCTAAACCATCATCAAACATTTACTCCTACTTTAAGATTGGATGCGAACTTACAATTTTTATCGGGTAAAAATTATATCCAATCGACTACATATAATATGAATGAAGCTTTACAAAACAATATTTATTCCAATGCAACTCTGTACAAAAGCTGGGACGAATCCGGCAATAGTATGACTATAAGCTACACAAGAAACCAGGATCTGAAAAGCGGCAATATAAGTGAAATACTACCAAGCTTATCTTTTAATATCCCTTTTTCTTATCCTTTTAAAAGGAATGGAGTTTTTAATAAAAAAGAATGGTATGAATACATCGGCTATAGTTACAGCGGTCAATTTCAAAACCAGCGAAATAAATCCGGCGGACATTTAAATATTAGAGGAGGTATTAACCATAATATAAATGTAAGTGCATCTCCTAAAGTCGGGTATTTTAATATTTCTCCGAATGTTTCTTACAATGAAGAATGGTACAACAAGCAGGTTGAGATGTACTCAGCGGGAATAAATGCCGATAGTACAGGCGACTCAGTGATTACAAAAGATATTCATAAAATAAGTGAAGTGAGAACATTTAGGCTAGGACTTTCGGCTTCTACCAAATTTTATGGGATATTTCAGCCTAATATTTTTGGAATAAGCGCAATTAGGCATATAGTTACCCCTTCAATATCATATAATTTTACACCGGATTTTTCTAAAGCCGGATGGGGATACTACGGTACTTATACTAATTATTTAGGGCAGCAAGTAAAGTATGATAAATATAAAAGGGAAATTTTTTCTGCTCCAACCTCCGGTGAACAGCAAAGTATTTCTTTTTCTCTTGGCAATGTTTTCGAAATGAAAACGGCGGTTGACCCGACCGATACAACTTCGAAAGCAAAAAAAATTCAGTTACTTAATTTATCGGCTAATATAAGTTATAATTTTGCTGCCGACAGTATAAGATTTTCAGATTTAGGATTAAGTTATCATACTCAAGTAGGAGAATTTCTGAATTTTTCAGGTTCATCCAGTTTTTCTTTATATGATTACTCCAGTAAAGGTTATGACATCAATAAATTTTTAATAAATGAAGGTAAAGG
>CAZHBJ010000186.1:0-6289 GCA_964530445.1 uncultured Ignavibacteriaceae bacterium | reverse complement strand
AAGAAGGTTTGGCTCATTTATGTTTGGCGCTGCTTGATGAAGGAGACGTGGTTTTAGTTCCTAATCCGACCTATCCAATTCATATTTACGGAGTAACTTCTGCCGGTGCAAATGTAATTTCAATTCCATTGAGTGCAGAGCGCGATTTTATACCGGACATTTCTTTAATAACCAGGGATATGTGGCCGCGGCCTAAGATGCTGATTTTGAATTTCCCGGCTAATCCGACTACAGCAGTTGTCGATCTTGATTATCTTAAAGAGATTGTTGCTTTCGCAAAGAAAAGCAAAATAGTAATTGTGCACGATATGGCATACAGCGATATTGTATTTGACGGGACTAAAGTTCCTTCAATTCTTCAAGTGCAGGGCGCAAAAGATGTTGCGATAGAATTCTTTACTATGTCTAAAAGTTATAATATGGCAGGATGGAGAGTCGGGTTTTGCGTAGGTAATGCAGAAATTTGTAAAGCACTCGCTAAGTTAAAAAGTTTTTATGATTACGGAATATTTACACCGATACAAGTTGCTGCAATTGCTGCCCTCGATTCTCCTTCATCTGTCACAACGGGAATTGCGAATGTTTATAAAAAAAGAAGAGATGTTCTTGTTGAGGGATTAAACAACATCGGATGGGATATTAAAAAACCCAGAGCAAGTATGTTTGTGTGGGCCCCGATTCCGGACAAGTTCAAAGATATGGGCTCGCTTAAGTTTTCAAAGTTATTAATTGATGAAGCCGAAGTAGTTACTTCTCCGGGAATTGCTTTCGGAGAGTACGGCGAAGGATACCTAAGAATTTCTATGGTGGAAAACGAACAACGTATAAAGCAAGCTATAAGAAATATTAAAAGGTTAATGTAAATAATAATTATTAAGTTGAAATGACTAGCGATGTATCAAAAGATTTAAATAAAATCCTTAATGATAAAACTTCCGGTTCAACCGAGTTAGTTCTTAAATTAAATGAATTCTTTCATATTCATGCAAATAATTTTAAACTAATAAATTTATCATTTAAAAAAGCGAGGGAAAAATTATCGCATTTTGCAGTCATTAATAATTATCTTAATCAATTACAAAAAGTAATACGGACAAAAGACTTTCATAAAATTTCGGATTTTACAAATAATTTTAAAACCGAAACCGGCAAAAAATATCAACGCTTATATAAGCATTCCCGGAAATATTTATCGAATTGCAATAATATATTTACTTTATCAAACAGCGCTACTCTTTTAGAGATTTTTAAATACTTAAAAAAAGATAATGACAAATTAAAAATCATTATTGCAGAATCCAGGCCTAAAAACGAAGGACGTTTATTTGCACAAGCTTTGGTTAAATACAACATCAAAGTCGAATTTATAACGGATGCAATGATCTCACTTTACATCCCCGAAATTGACGCCGCTGTATTGGGCGCAGATGCAATTTTAAAAAACGGCAACATCATTAATAAAACCGGAAGTAAAGCTGCCGCACTCCTCTGCAGATATTATAAAAAGCCCTGCTATGTAATTACAACACAAGATAAAATCATTTTTAAAAATAAATTCAGACAAACAAGACAAAATCCGGAAGAAGTTTGGAATATTAAGAACCGTAATATTAAAATCACCAATTATTATTTTGAAGAAATTGAAAAGAATTTAATTACTAAAATTATTACCTATTAACCTAACTAAATATGTATTATAAAAAATTCACTTCCTTTGGAACTCAGAAACCTTAATTATATTTTACCTATAAAAATTTTGGGAAACTTAATGAAAAATTTCAAATACATTTTTATAACACTTATCATTGTTTCTGCTTCGGTTTTCAGCCAGCAGAAAGAACTGACAATAAAACAAGTAACTATTGAAGCACGTTCACTCTATCCTAAACATTTAGCGCAATTACAGTGGATTCCAGGTGAAGATGCATTCACTTATGTCGAATATAATAACGGCGGAGAATTGATCCGGGAAGATGCAAAGACAGGCAGCAAACAAACTATTCTTTCATTGTCTCAACTTAAAGATAAATTTGCCGATTTAAATTTTTCACCGCTTCAGGGCTTTCCCACGGTTGAATGGGTAGATAAAGATAATATTCGTTTCCGGAACGCAGATTCACTTTATGAATATAATTTTAAAAACGGCTCGCTCAAACTATTGAATAATGTTCCTATAGACGCGGAGAATATGGATATTTCATCGAATAATTCAATTGCTTACACTATTAAAAATAATTTGTATGTAGCTGTAAATAAAAAACAATACCAGGTTACAGATGATAAAAATGAAGGCATACTCAACGGTCAGTATGTAGCGCGAAATGAATTCGGGATATATAAAGGAACTTTCTGGTCGCCTAAATCTAATTACCTGGCTTTTTACAGAAAAGATCAAACAAAGGTAACCGATTATCCTATTGTGAATATTAATTACCGTCCTGCAAAAGTTGAAAATATAAAATACCCGATGGCAGGCATGACAAGCGAACAGGTAAAATTAGGAATTTATAATCTTAAAGAAAATGAAACCGTATTTTTAAAAACCGGGCAGCCGAAAGATCATTACTTAACTGGCGTTGCATGGGATCCGAATGAAAAATATGTTTATATAGGAATTTTAAACAGAGATCAAAATGATTTGTTCGAAATTAAATATGACATATCAAATGGAAATCCGGTTGATACACTTTTTGAAGAATCAAATCCAAAATATGTTCAGCCGTTAAACGGACCGATTTTTGTTGAAAAGCACCCGGATGAATTCATCTGGATTTCGCGCCGTGACGGCTGGAATCATCTTTATCTTTATAATACTAACGGAAAACTTCTTAAAGAATTGACTAAAGGTGATTGGGAAGTAACTAAATTAAACGGATTCGACAATAACGGGAATAACGCTTTTTTTACATGCACAAAAGAAAGTCCTCTTGACAGAGATTATTATATGGTAAATTTAAAATCCGGAAAGATGACAAGATTAACTAATATTCCAGGAGTTCATAATGTAATAATGAATAAATCCGGTAAAAATTTTCTTGATTCATACAGCAGTTTAACCGTACCATATAACATTGATTTGATTAACAGTGAAGGTAAAGTTTTAAGAAAAGTATTTTCAGCGGAAGATCCTCTAAAAAACTATTCACTTGGTAAAACAAAATTCTTTAAACTGAAAAGCAAAGACGGTTACGATCTTTTCTGCAGAGAAATTCTTCCGGCAAATTTTGATTCAACTAAAAAATATCCTGCACTTGTTTATGTTTACGGAGGCCCAGGAGTTCAACTAATCACCAACCGCTGGCTCGGCGGCGCAAGCTTATGGCTGAATTATATGGCGGAACACGGCTATGTAGTATTCACTCTAGATAACAGAGGTTCGGCTAACCGGGGTTTGGCTTTTGAACAGGTTACTTTCAGGCATTTGGGAACTCACGAAATTGAAGATCAAACACTCGGCGTAGATTATTTGAAAAGCTTACCTTATGTTGATTCAACCAGGACGGGAGTTTTCGGCTGGAGCTTCGGAGGATTTATGACTACTTCACTTATGACAAGAAGACCGGGACTTTTTAAAGTCGCTGTTGCAGGCGGTTCGGTAATAAATTGGGAATATTATGAAGTGATGTATACCGAAAGATACATGGACACTCCTCAGGCGAATCCCGAAGGTTATGAAGAATCGAATCTTTTAAACTATGCCAAAAACTTAAAAGGTAAATTATTAATGATTCACGGTACGAGCGATCCTATTGTCGTTTGGCAGCATGATCTTATGTTCATTAAAAAATGCGAAGATCTCGGAATTCCTGTCGATTATATGGTTTACCCAGGTCAAGAACACGGCGTAAGAGGAATCGATACTTATCATTTATATGATAAGATAACAAATTATTTTAAGGACAATTTGTAGATATCTTAATTATTAGTTAAATAAGGCTGTCTTAAAAAGCATATTTGAATTTATTTTTTTTGAGACAGTCTCTTTTTTTAAAATAAAATTAAACTGTTATTAAATGTCTGCTTCTTTTATTAAACCTAAGCGTTAACATAGCTGCAGAAGAAGTTAAACCGAGCAGAAGCCCGATCCATACACCCACAACATTTAGATGAAAAGTAAAACCTAATAAATACCCTACAGGTAAAGCAATAACCCAGTATGCAATAAAAGTTATTAGTGTCGGAATTCTCACGTCTGTTAGTCCGCGTAAAATACCGATGCCTACGGCTTGAGTCCCGTCGGATATCTGGAATAATGCAGCAATAATTAACAACGTTGAAGCGTAGGAAATTACTTTAGGATCGCTGATATAAAGCGACGGTAAAAAATTTCTAAAAATAATAAATATTACTCCGCAAGCCGCCATTAAAGATGCACCGAGTACTATTGCAGTAAATCCAGCCTCTCTTATTTCTTTTATATCCTGTTTGCCGACGGCATTTGCTACTCTTATGGCACCGGCAGACGAAATACCCAGCGTCATCATAAATGAAATAGATGCGAGGTTAATGGCAATTTGATGAGCAGCCAGCTGATCAGTACCGAGCCAGCCGACAATAATTACGGCGGATGAAAAAGCTCCGACTTCAAAAATATATTGAAATGCGCTCGGTACGCCTAAATCCAGGATTTTTTTTATAATATGAAAATTCAATTTCCGGATGTACAATCTTACATCAAATTTTTTAAACCTTTTGGCTTTAATTACATAAAACATTATGATTATTCCCATAAATAATCGCGATGCAAATGTTGCCCATCCTGCACCGTCTAATGCCATCATGGGGAATCCTAATTTCCCGTATATTAAAATCCAATTAAATCCTGCGTTAATTAAATTGGCAGCAAGTGTAACAACCATAGCAGGCTGCATAATACCAAAACCTTCAATAAATTGTTTATATGTTTGAAACAGCATAACAGGTATTATCGAATAACCTAAAATTCTTGTATAAGAAACTGCCTGCTGTGCAACTTGTACCGGTTGATTTAAATATTTAATAAAATCGCTTCCGATGAAGGTTAAGAGTAAAAGTATTACACTAAGCACCGCATTTACAATTACGGACTGGTCAAAAATCACTTCGCAATCAGAAATTTTATTAGCACCGACAGCAATTGCTACAAGCGGAGTAACGGCATATGAGACACCGATTCCTATTATTAATATTATCATAAATAAACTGTTTCCTAATGCTGCGGCGGCTAACGGGGCAGCTCCCAAAGCTCCTACCATTATACTGTCCACAACCCCCATCATAATCATCCCCAATTGCCCTATCATTACAGGGTATGCAAGAATTATGGTATTTTTAGCATGTTGTTTGATTGTCGGCATAAATTTAAAACTATTTTTTCCTTCCAAAGAAGGTTTTCTTAAAAGTAAAAATTTATAAAGTACGGAAAGAATTAATAACTATTTTTTGTAGAAATATAAATTTCTTGCAAATAAATATCGCAGGCGGCAAAAATTATTTCAACAAATTATAGATAAATATTTTCGAATTAGATTTATGTAATAACAGGATTTTATCTAATAACCGAATTTACGGAAATGCCTTTAGCATTAACCGAAGTAAAATAATAATTATTGTTTGATGTTACGCTGTCTATTTGATTTATAGAAAGTATATTTTCATAACCTTCATATCCCCCGGTTAAAACATTAGAATTTTTTTCTGTACCTGAATCGTAATTTGAAAGTCCAATAGCCGTAAGACCACCGAACAAAAATAACAAACTAAGCGCAACAAAAGTATAGATTAAAAGTTTCATTTTATTTCCCTCACACTCAATAAGTAATAGATTAGCCGGACTAAATTGAGTTATTTTATTATAAGATCAGCATTAAATATTTAAATGTCAATATTATTCATGCTTCAAAACAGATAAATATACTTAAGGATAGGACAATGCTCACTTATTGATAATCAGCGGAGAGACAGGGATTCGAACCCTGGGTGCTGATTACTCAATACAACGGTTTTCGAGACCGCCCCGTTCAACCACTCCGGCATCTCTCCATTCAAAGCAATAAATTAAAGCGCTACAAATTTAGCTATCCTTTTTGTAGTGAGCAAATTTTTTTGAATTTAAGCGCTTATTTTTAACTATGAAAACGTGTATGTAATTAAAGATATTTTTATTCCCCTAAAAATATCAACTATGCCTGCCGGCAGTCAAGGTTTCAGGCTTTTACATCAAACGCCGAAGGCGTGAAAATATTATTTATCTGGATTGTTACGAATTATATTATAAACAAAGCAAATTTCCAATGAATATCTCCATATA
>CAZHBJ010000185.1:0-6328 GCA_964530445.1 uncultured Ignavibacteriaceae bacterium | reverse complement strand
ATATTATTTTCAGTAATTTTCTTTCCTCTAACCAAAGACATTAGCAAATTAAACAGCATTGTGAAAAGACCAATTACCAAGATCCATGAACCAACCGTTGAAATAACGTGATATAGCTGGAACTGTGGCAAATAATGATATGATCTTCTCGGCATGCCCATCCATCCTAAAATAAAGAACGGAAAGTAAGTTACGTTAAAGCCTATAAATACATTCCAAAAGGCAAATCTGGCCACCTTTTTATTATACATTCTGCCGAACATTTTAGGCAGCCAATAATGCAGAGCGGCAAAAAGTCCTATACCCGTTCCTCCGAAAACAACGTAATGTATGTGACCGACTATGAAATATGTATCGGTTAAATAAATATCTACGTTAAGTGCTCCTTGAATAACCCCGGTTAAACCTCCGATTGAAAATAGAAATATAAACGCAAGGGCATAAAGCAAAGGCGCTTCAAGCTTTATCGAACCTTTATATAACGTTGCCGTCCAGTTAAATACTTTTATTGCACTCGGTATTGCAACTAAAAAAGTTAATAATGAAAAAACAAATTCGGCTGTATTACTCATACCGGTTGCAAACATATGATGCCCCCAAACCAGGGAGCCGAATAATGCAATAGCCAAACTTGAAAAAGCTATAAATTTATAACCAAAAATTGTCCGTTGAGAGAATACCGGAATTATTTCCGATATCACTCCCATCGTAGGGACTATGATTATATACACAGCAGGGTGAGAATACATCCAGAACATGTGCTGGAATAATAACGGATCGCCCCCAAGCGTAGGATCAAATATCCCGACATGAAAAACTCTTTCAACAACAACCAATAATAAAGTAATTCCTACAATCGGTGTTACGATTACCTGAATCCATGAAGTTGCATATAACGACCATGCAAAGAGAGGCATTTTAAACCAGCCCATCCCGGGCGCTCTCATACGATGTATTGTTGTTAAGAAATTGAGCCCTGTTAATATTGAGGAAAATCCCAGGATAAAAACCGCGGACAATGTAAATATCATATTTGTTCCGGTTCTTACACTATAAGGGATGTAGAATGTCCAGCCTGTATCTGCTGCGCCGCCGGGTAATATTATTGAAAGAAGGATTAATATTCCGCCGGTTATGTAAAGATACCAAGAAAGTAAATTAAGTCTTGGAAATGCTACATCTTTAGCTCCGAGCATTATCGGCAAAAAGAAATTTCCGAAAACGCCGGGAATTACAGGTATAACTACAATGAATATCATTATTACTCCATGAAGAGTAAAGAATTCATTGTAAGCCTGCGGACCTACAATTGTACCTTGCGGCGTTAATAATTCAAGACGGATTAAAAATCCTAATGTAACACCGACAGCAAAAAAACTTATTACTGCAATTAGGTATAAAATTCCAATCCTTTTATGATCCGTAGATAAAAGCCATCCCCATATGCCTTTATGCTTGCCTTCATATTCCAGATAACTGGGATTGTGTCCGTTATGACTAATTGCTAATGTATCACTTGACATAAATGTTTACCTCAATTAACTATTTCCTTTATTCGGATTAGCTTTTTTAATTATGACCAACACAGCACTTATAGTAAATATACCGGTTATCATAATGAGCACTAAAATAAGACCATCTTTCCCTTTAGAAATAAATGTTGTACAAGTTTGAAGAACTTTTTGTATTGTTGCAGTAACATCACCTTTACCGGTTTCAATTACAGCCATTTTAAATTCAGAGGGTAAAATTGAAAAATCGCCTCTGCTTGTATAACCGGGGTGAACGTATCTACAAATCTTTCCGCTTTTGTCTACAAATATTAAAACACCTTTATGTAAATATCCGTTACCCTGTCGTTGAAAATAAAACCCCGCAGCATCTGTAATTTTAGCTATCGATACGCTGTCTCCGGTTAAAAATTCCCATGATGACGGCGGTATTTTTTTCCCGATAACACTTAACATTGCATTTTTTTTCTGCGCTGCAATTTTTGGAGTCTCGGCAGGATTTATACTTATGCTTATTATTCTATAATCTTTTCCCGGCTGAACATCCGTTTTGCCGATAACAGTTGCTACTTCAACCATAAGCGGAGTGCAAATGCCGGTACATCTGTAATAAACAAAATCAAAAATCGTAGGTTTATTTACCAAATCTTTTAATAAAACTTTATCTCCAACCGAGTTAGTAAATGTTAAATCCAGGGGAAGCTTTTTCCCTAAATGCTCTACTACTTCTGCTTCATGGACTTTATCAGACGCCTGTGCTTTATAAAAGCCAATCACTATTAAAAAGAACAACAATATTTTTATTTTATTTTTCAAAACCGCCCCTAAAAACATATATTCAATTAAAATTAACCTTACAGAAATAACTTATAAACTCATTTTATTCAAAAAGATCAGATAAAAAACAATATTTTTTAATTCCGAAAAACATGGTTTATTATAAATTAAGTTTTTCTTAATACTTTTATAAAAATCTATTTCTGAAATTATAAAAATTCATCCGCTAAATTCAGCTTATCTTTTTCGAATCTTTTTTCGGTTTCCGTATAACAAAAAAGAATAACGCCGTAACCATAACTACAATGCTTACACCGGATATTTTAAAAACATCCAGCACATACGATTTATTTTTCGGCTGATAAGAAAAACAGTACCTCAAAGCTTTATCAATGACGGGAATTGCCTGACCTTTGGAAGCATCCAGCAACGCCATCTTAAAGTCCAAAGGAAGAATTCTAAAATTTCCTTTATAATTAAATCCGGGTTCAAGATACCTGCAAATCTTTCCATCCTTGGAAACGAACATCAAAATACCTATATGCAGAAAAGTATTTCCTTGTCTTTCAAAATGGAACCCTGCAGCATTTGTAACCTTTCTAATATTAGTGCTGTCTCCAGTAAGAAACCACCAAGAAGAGACAGGTATACCGGAATTTAATAAATTAGTCATCGCCGCCTTTTTTTCGGCAGCATCCTTCGGCAATTCATTCTCATCAAAACTAATTGTAATAACTTGGTAATCTTTTCCAGGCTTCAAGTCTACTCTATTCATCACATCCGCAACTTCGGTCATCAAAGGAGTACAAATTCCCGTGCACTTATAATAAGCAAAATCAATTACAGTCGGCTTATTAATTAATTTTCTTAATGTTACTTCGTTACCTTTCGAGTCATAAAATACGGCATCAAGAGGAATTGTTTTGCCCAATTGCTGGTCAATTCCAACCTTATCACTCAAATCTTTCGGATAAGAAATGCTAAGACAAAAAAGAAAAATTATAAAACTCCAAGCCCCAATTAATTTTTTCATTTGAAAACTAAAAAGACTTAATTAAAAATATTTGCTCATATAAGTATATAAAGTATTCCATTCACTATCTGTAAGTGAGTGCACATTGTCGTTAAAGCCGTCTTCACTCAATTCATTAACAACCAAATCAATAAAGGCCTGTTCGTTACTATGCCATTCATTTGTTGAACTTAAAACAGAAAGCGCACGAATCTTATTATTTGTTACTCTATCGAAAATTACTGCTCCATTGTTATTTGAATCACTTGTAATTTGATTCAATACATTTTTAACTTCTTGATATTTTAAATGGCCTTCTTTTTCAACAAACATCATCGCATCTTTAATAGGGATTTGTCCCGGATTTGTTTCTCCTTGAGCTAAATGATAAGTCTGCTCAAGATCGGTAATTTCATCTTGTGTAACCGCCGGAGGATTTTGGACGAATGTAGAACGAATATATTGCGCCAAGGAAAATTTATCTTCAGGAGTTAAAGTTCCAAAGGCTACCATTGCACTTCCGGTAATCCCTTCGGATAAAGTTTTGTAAATGCCGGAAATCTTTGGACCGTTAATCCATCCTTTATTACTTGTAAAATTTCTTGGCTTAGGAGTAAGACTTGCTGCCGCCGCTCCATCTCCCTTTCCGTTTGCTCCGTGGCAAGATACACAATTAGTTGTAAATAAAGTTTTGCCTTTTGCTATTAGTGCTTGACTTGGTTTTACCAACTCAACTACATCTGCTTTTGGAGTAACACTTGGCTCTTTAAGAGTTAAATCTTTTATTCCTGAAGTAGTATCAGATATAACCGGGGGAATTTTATTCATACCTATTTTATCCAGCTTGCTGTAATAGAACATTCCGATACCAACACCTATAATTAGAATATAAGGATAAATTAATCCGAGTATTTTTACAGGATGAGCTTTAAGGTCTTCAAATATATTTTTTTTCCCGTTTTCCATATTATTTATTCAAGTCCTTTTATTCCTTTAAAGATTAAATATGAAATTCCCAGCTTCGTTTTAATTTAGGATCACCAACAGCCAATAAATTATTCTTTTTTGCCAAGACGCTAAACAGCCATAAAATCAACCCGACAACAGCAAGAGGAAAAGTTAAGTCAATCCAACTGAAAGAATAAGTAAAACCGTTGTCAACCATACTCGGCATAACCAGCCAATAAACATCTAAAAATTGAAATATAATTATCCATATAGCGGCAAACTTTAACATGCCCGGATTTGTTTTGGAGCCTCTAGGCAATAGCAATAAAAACGGCACAATAAAGTGTGTTATCACAAGTGCAAGAGAAATATATTTCCATACACCTGTCCATCTGTGTACATAGTATACAATCTCTTCCGGTAAATTCCCGTACCACTGAAGCATATATTGTGAAAAAGCTATATAAGCCCAGAACACTGTAAATGCAAACATTAAAATACCGAGGCTGTAATAGTGGTCCCTCCTAATCTTCGGTGATAAATAACCTCTTTCTGTTAATGTAATAGAAAATAGTGTAAGGACAGCTAAAGCAACCCATACCGAATCAGCAAATAAATAAACTCCGAATATTGTTGAAAACCAATGTGGTGTCATACTCATTAACCAATCGAATGATATTACCGAAATAGTGAATGCGAATACGACAATAAATGCAATTGAAAACTTTATATTCTTGGTCGTTAATTTCTGATCGGCTGAAACATCCTGTTTTCGAGAATTTTTAATTATGATAAAATAAAACGCCGTCCAGATTAAGAAGATAATAATATCTCTAATTACGAAGAACGGAATGTTTAAATAAGTAGATCTCAGCTGCAAAACTTTATCATGAGCCACCGCGACAGGATTTGTCCAGATAAATAAATCGTGCATGCTGAAAAATAAAGGAATCACAAGTATTATAAAGAAAGGGACGCTTGCTGCTAAAAATTCACTAATTCTTCTGAATGGAACGCTCCACACTGCACCGGCAGCATATTCAAGGCTCACTAGAAATAAAGAACCGATTCCGATACAGACAAGGTATATAAAAGAAGTCAAGTAACTAAAAGCCGCCCTTGAAGGATCAGTAAGATAGCCTGTAACTCCCAGTGCAATTCCGGCAATTAATAATATGATGCCGATTGTACCGAGGTTCTTTGGTAATTCTTTTTTAATATAACCGGATTCAATTTGAGGCATTTTTTCCAGACTCCTTATTTATCTCTTTGATCTCCGTAAAATCAGACGGTTTCGGATTTTGCGCTCTCTGTAAAACTCTTATGTAATTTACTATAGCCCATCTCTCGTCACGTGTAATTTGTCTCTTATAAGACGGCATAATATTAAAACCGTTTGTAATAACATTATAAATTTGCCCATCGCTAAAATTGATTATCCGTTGTGAATGCAGCGTAGGGCCGGGAGGAAATTGTCCCATAAGCCTGCTTTTACCATCGCCGTAATTTCCATGACAAGGGCTGCAGAAGGTTAAAAACTTTTTCTGTCCGAGTTCCAAAACTTTTTTTGTAGGTAAAAGAGGATTAGATAAAACTTCTTTGGGATCCGTCTCTCCGGTATATGCATATGGAATATATCCTCTTGCTACCGTACCGGCAACAGGTTCTCTCATTTCCCTTTTATTATAAAAGAATGAACTTTCTTCCTGGGAAACTCCTTTGTTTTGATTCAGCATAAAATCGAACGGCGGCAGATACATAAATTTATTTAATGTAACATAAGTCGAACCTGCGGTAAGTACCGCAATAATTCCAAGGAAGACTAAAAACTTCGGCTGAAATATACTAAAGGTTTCTTCCTTAGGATTATAGACAAGTTCAATATTTTTGCTTCCTAAACTTTTTAATAATTCCTCTACTTTATTTTTTTCAAACAAAGGATCTTCTGCTTCAATAACCAAACCATATTTATCGGATGAAACATTTTTCATATAGTTAGTATCATGAATAGGATGATTATTAAAAGGCAAATTGAAAACAACTGCAATCATACCGAAAACTGTTGATAAAACTCCGGATA
>CAZHBJ010000184.1:0-6387 GCA_964530445.1 uncultured Ignavibacteriaceae bacterium | reverse complement strand
TATCTCTTCTTTAAGCCCACTACAAAGCTATTTAATCTAGACAAAAATGTCAAGATTGAGTTATTTATATTTGATCTAAATCAAATATCAACATTTATGAAAAGTAATTTCCGCTAAGGTTTGGTATTTCTTTCTTTTTGTATCGGGGGACAAGGAAAGGTTCCATATGAACAAAAAACGCAGCAATCGCCTTGCTTTGGTTTTAAAACCGTTCCACAGCTATTGCATTTATAGAAAAATTGACAGGCATCTTCCGGCATAGTTTCTTCTTTCTTAAACCCGCAGACCGGGCAGGTAATTATAGATCGATATATAATTCCATTTCCCATAAATTAAAAAATTTATCACATAAAATAATTATTGGCTCTGAATACTTAAATATACAGAGCCTTAGGTTAAATTTAAATTATTTATTCAGCAAGCTAAATTCTTTATTAGCTTTGGCAACAAACATAGCGGGATCTTTATCGAACATCATTTTTGCTTTTTTAGTTGAGAACAAATATGTATTCATTTTATATATTGTAAACAGTTTTGGATTTGATTTCAGCTTTTTACCCATCGACATTGCAGTAGCACAATAACCGTCATATTTAGGCAAAAATTTAACTGGGTCTTTATCGAACATTTTTTTTGCTTTTGCATTAACAAAATCATATGTCTTTTTGTTATATGTTGATGAATATTTTTGTTTACCTTTCACAGCCTTATTCAAAACATGATATGCTACGGGGCAGTATCCGTCCAATGCCGCTGATCTTCTGTGATGTTCTGTTTTTTGTGCATTAACAGATAAAGTTAAAACAGAAAAAAACATAAGTGAATATAAAAGAACCCGATTTAAGTATTTCATAACGCCTCCAAGTATTTATAGTTTAAATGGTATCTATGATTTATTCAAAGGAAAATTATTAAATAACCGCTTAGCGGGTTGTCAATTGCTTTACAGTAACTCGTTTTTATCCTTTAATGATTTGTCTAAAATTTTCAATAATTTATTCTCATCAATTTCACCGTAAGAAAATATTTCTTCATTAATTAATAGCGTAGGAACAATTACAATATTTTTTCCGCTATAATTATTAATATTCACTATTTCAAAGTCTAATTCTTCAGTTTGAAGATTTACATTTCTTAGCACAGATTCCGCTCTCATACAAGCGGCACAATCTTCAGCAACAATTAATGACAATTTCATTTTTAGTTGTAATAATAAGGGCAGGCAGTTCCCGATACTGTCGGCTGGTTGACAATATCTTATGTTGACATATTTTTTAATATATCAGGTTTTAGGATAATAAGTTTCTTGCGGTCAAAATTAATAATGTTCTTATTGCGTAAATCGCTAAGCAGATAGTTAACAGTTTGCCGAGAACAGGCAGTTATTTCCCCTATGTCTTGATGTTTTAGGAATGGCTTGATAAATATTTGTCCGCCTAATTCTTTCCCGCTTTTTTCGGCAAGTCTTAATATAAATGATATTATTCTCTGGTTTGCATCTTTAAATACAAGGTCTTCTATCCGTTCAGAATAATTTTTTAATTTTAGCCCGATTAGCTTTGTAAGCTTTAAATTTAAAGAAGGATTCTTATTTATAAAATCCGCTAAATCATTTTTATTTATTGCGCAAATTAATGATTTTTCAATTGTCACTGCATAATCGGTTCTTTGTTCTTCCTCAAGGTAAGCCATCTCACCGAAAATTTCACCTGGACTAATTAAGGTCAATATATTCTCTTTCCCTTCTACAGAGTACTTCACTATTTTTACCCTGCCTGTTTTGAGAAAAAAGATAGCCTTCGAAGGTTCCGAGGCAAAATAAATCGGCTGTTCTTTAGGAATATCTTTCATTGATGAAATTTTACTTAACTCCTTCATACTTTCTTCATTTAATCCCCTAAAGAGATTGAAATTTTCTAAATACCAGAGTTTGGATTTTTCAGCCATTATTATTCTTTTTTACTTATATTTCATTGAAACACACTGTTTTAATAAATTAGACCGATCCATGAAATCATTACTTTAGAATTTACTCAATACAAATTCTTAAAACAATTAAAGTGCCTTTTTTGTTTATAACTTGTTATAAAATTGTGATGAAAAAGAAATAAACGTAAAGTAATTTACATTTATATTTAAATCTTCTAAGTATATTTGAAATATAACAATACCACTTTTGCGGATTCAAAATTATTAAATTTGTTTTCATAGAAAGATATTAAATGAGTCACGTTCTTACCTGGCAGTGGATAGTTCTTGTTTCGTTTTCTTTAATTCTTATTTTAATGACTCCTTTTGTAAGGACAAAGGAAAGCTTTTACCGGGGAACGTCGAGAGAATCCAAGAAACCTGGTTTAGTTATGCTGACATTTAGTTTGGTAATTTCCTGGATTTTTGCAAAGTCGGTTACAAATGCGGCAAATTTAGGTTTAAGTTTCGGTATAGTGGGGGGAATGGCTTATGCTACATATTATTTATCATTTTTAGTTGCCGGTATAGTTATTTATAAAATCAGGACTAAATTAAGCGTTCAAAGTCTTCATGAGTTTTTAGAAAAGAAATTTGGAATTGGAGCATTAAGATTTTTTACCATAATTATTGCTGTTAGGCTTTTAAATGAAGTTTGGTCTAATACTGAAGTAATTGGAACATACTTTGGTCATACCGGTTCTCCGCAATACATTATTTCTATAATTGTTTTTACAGCATTAACACTTGCATATGCATTAAAAGGCGGTTTAAGAAGCTCGCTAATCACAGACTTGCTGCAGATGGGATTGTTTGTAGTACTGCTTGTTCTTGTACTTGGAATGATCCTACCAAAGGAAGGTTCGGTAACTCCATTTATAACAAGCGGGCATTGGACCATGTCCGGCGGAGTGGATTTAATACTTGTTGCATTTATCCAGATTTTCAGCTATCCGTTTCACGATCCGGTTCTTACAGACCGAGGATTTATTGCTGATGAAAAGACTACTTTACGAAGTTATATTTTGGCAACAATAGGTGGATTTATCTGCATACTTCTTTTCAGCTTTGTCGGAATTTATGCAAAGATACTCGGTTTGCATGGACAGGCCGCCGTTCAGGTTTCCAAAACTCTGGGCGTATTTTCAATGATAGTTATGAACTTTATAATGGTAACCTCTGCTTCATCTACTGTTGATTCAACTTTTGCCTCGGTATCAAAACTAATTGTTGTGGATTTAGGAAAATCCAAATCTTCTCTTATTTCAAAAGGCAGATGGACGATGATAATTACCGCAGTCGGTGGAACAATCCCGTTAATTTTTTCTCCAACAATTTTATCTGCAACAACAATCAGCGGAACGATGGTTTTGGGATTAGCACCTGTATTTATTTTCTGGAAATTAAAAGCACCGAAAATTTCTTTTCATCTGGCGCTCTGGACGGGAGTATTTGCCGGTGCAGTCTTAGTTTTTGGCTGGCTGCCGAGATCTTTATACTTAACTCATGGTACTTATGCCGAGCTTCTTGCAGTAAATGTTTATGCTACTGTTTTAATTTTAATTGTTTATTTTGTACCGGTTCTTGCCATGAAGAAGGTTGAGGTGAAGTACCAGGCAATAGAACCTGCCTACCGGCAGGCGGGCACTGATAACACAGATTATGCTGATTTCTACAAATAAAATATTTTGTCCGTGATAATCAGTAAAATCAGTGTCATCCGTGGTCTATTATCTGACAATTTTGTAACTATTAATTAAATAAAAAATGGAACATCCCGAAATATATCTTGATGCGCTTGATAACTTATGGTTTCAGGTAAGCGGTACATTATGCAATATTGTTTGCGAACACTGCTTTATAAGCTGCAGTCCTAAAAATCATAATTTTGAATTTATGTCTTATGATCAAGTAGAATCCTATCTTGAAGAATCTGTAAAGCTTGGGGTAAAAGAATATTATTTTACCGGCGGCGAACCTTTCATGAATAAAGATATCATTAAAATTTTAAGAAAAACTTTGGAATACGGTCCGGCTACTGTTTTAACAAATGGTATGTTGATTAAAGAACATCATGCAAAGAGTTTAAAAGAAATATCAGACAATTCAATTTACTCCTTGGAATTAAGAGTCAGCATTGACGGCTACACAGAAAAAATGAATGACGATATACGGGGAAAAGGTGTTTTTAAGAAAGCTATGGCAGGAGTTAAATTACTTGTAGATTCCAGATTCCTTCCGATTATTACAATCACAAAGACCTGGGAAGATAAAGAAGACGATAAAGTATTAAACGGATTTTTTAGTACTTTAAAAACCTATGGTTATTTTAGGCCTCGTATAAAAATTTTACCTTCAATAAAGATAGGAAAAGAAGCAGTCCGCACTAAAGGATATGATGAGTACGAATTTGTAACAAACGAAATGATGGTGGATTATGAAATCAGTAATTTAATTTGTGCAAACAGCAGGATTGCAACATCGAAAGGAGTTTATGTTTGTCCTATCTTGATTGATTCACCCGATGCAAAACTGGGCGGTTCACTTGAGGAATCAATGAAACCGTATGAATTGAAACATCAAGCCTGCTATACATGCTATTTGTTCGGGGCAATCTGTTCTAACTTTTCTTCGGTGAAACGCGATGCTTAAAAAGGTTGCGTTGTTTGGCGGAGTTTACAGTAATTATCTTTCTCTTGAAGAGACGATAAAAGATGCTAAAAAAAGGAAAGCGGATGCAATTTATTGCCTCGGTGATCTTGGGGCTTTCGGACCGAATCCTGACAAAATTTTCCCAATTCTTCAAAACAATAATATTCCTGTAATCCAGGGGAATTACGATAATTCAATCGGCAATGATAAAAATGACTGCCAGTGCGGTTATACAGATCCAAGAGATAATTATTATGCCCGCCTCAGTTACGATTATACTTATAAAAATACAAGTGATGATTTTAAAAAATGGATGAAAGATCTTCCTAATGAAATAAGATTTGAATTAGGCAAGTATAAAGTTTTGTTATGCCACGGTTCACCTCGGCAGATGAATGAGTTTCTCTGGGAAACTACAACTCCGACGCACTTCCTGGAAAAATTGTGTAGGGATTACGATGCTGATATTATTTGTGCAACTCACACAGGAATTCATTGGAAGAGAAAATTATCCGGCTATAAATATTTTGTAAATGTCGGAGTAATCGGCAGGCCCGAAAATGACGGTAATAAGTTTGTTGGATATACAATGCTGGAATTAAAGGAAGATAAAGTAAGTATCGAATATATTCCGGTTGAATATGATTATAATAAACTGGCTGAAGAAATGCGAAAAGAAAAATTACCTGAAGAGTTTGTTGAAACAATTCTTACCGGCTGGTGGACAACCTGTCTTGAAGTTCTTCCCGGCAAAGAAAGACTTAAAGGTAAATTTTAGAAATTTGTGATAATTCCGTTATTAACTCGGTATTTTTAATTTCTAATTTATGGCGGTTAATAAATCTTTTTGTAAAGCACATGACATCTTTTGCTGAAAGCTAATTTTATTTTTGAAACAGATAATTCATTAAAGGTTAAATATGGAACATCTTGTTATTATCGGTAACGGCATAGCCGGAGTTACATGTGCACGTCATGTTCGTAAGGAAAGTGATATGAAAATAACAATCATATCCGCCGAGAGTGAGTACTTCTTTTCAAGAACAGCGTTAATGTATGTTTATATGGGCCATATGAAATGGGAACACCTTAAACCTTATGAAGACTGGTTCTGGAGGAAAAATAAAATCGAACTTGTTAATGCATTTGTTACTTCAATTGATACAGATAATAAAAATTTAAAATTAGATAACGGTTCAACTTTAAATTATGATCAATTGGTAATAGCAACCGGGTCTCAGACTAACAAATTCGGCTGGCCTGGCCAAGAGCTTAAAGGTGTGCAAGGGCTTTATTCAAAACAGGACATAGAATTACTTGAAGAGAATTCGAAGAATGTTAAGCATGCTGTAATTGTCGGCGGCGGACTAATCGGAATTGAACTAGGCGAGATGCTTCATACTAGAAATATTTGCGTTACATTTATGGTAAGAGAAAATTTCTATTGGGGAAATATTCTACCACCTGAAGAAGCTTCAATCGTCAGCAGGCACATTATTGAACACGGCCTCGATCTGAAATTAAACACCCAATTAAAAGAAATATTGCCGGATGAAAATGGAAAGGTCAGAGCAATTCTTACTGATAAAGGAGAAGAAATTTCATGTCAGTTTGTTGGATTAACTCCCGGAGTGCATCCCAATATTGATCTTGTGAAGAATACCAAAATTGAAACGGCGAGAGGCGTACTTGTAAATGAATATTTGGAAACAAACATTCCGGATGTTTATTCTGCCGGTGACTGTGCGGAAATAAAATCTACTATTG
>CAZHBJ010000183.1:0-6408 GCA_964530445.1 uncultured Ignavibacteriaceae bacterium | reverse complement strand
ATAAATGTACTGTATTTTGAAATCTCTTCATTTGACAAACCAAATGCTTTTGCGACTTCTCTGAATGCAGATCTTGCCCTAAAGGTAACTGTTGTTGAAATCATTGCAACATTTTCATATCCGTATTTTTCAAAGACATATTTTACTATCTCGTCCCTTTCTTTCCATGAAAAGTCAATATCAACATCGGGCGGATTGCTTCGTCCTTTATTCATAAATCTTTCGAAATATAATTTATTTTTTATCGGATCAACCTGTGTAAGCCCCAAACAGTAAGATACAATACTATTTGCTGCAGAACCTCTTCCGATAAACATCATCCCTCTTTTCTTTGCTTCATTTACAATATCCCAAACAATTAAAAAATAATCAGTTAAATGTAATTCCCTTATAACTTCAAGTTCATATTCCAATCTATCGACTGCCTCAGTAGTCAGGGGGATATAATTTTCTTTTAATCCGTTAATAGTTACTTCCCTTAAAACGGAATCTGAGGATTCATCATTTAATAAATTATATTTTGGGTATTTATAAGTTCCAATCTGTAAATTCACATTACAATTATCAGCAATAAAATCGGATGCATTAAGTGCTTCCGGTAAAGAGCCCCAAATCTCTTCTAGTTCTACAATATTTTTCCAATAAAATTCATCATCAGATAAATCATTCGGATTAATATTTTCTATCGTTGTGTTCAATTTTATTGCGGTTACTACTTTATGAAGGAAAAAATCTTTTGGTTTAATAAAGTAAACCGGATTTACGGCAACAATATTAATGTTATTTGCTTTGGCATATTCATATAATTTCCCGGTTTTTACTTTTTGTGTTTTAGTGGAAATTAATTCTGCATATACATTACCGTAAATAGATATATTTTTTAAAAGCTCAAGTGATGAAGTAATTATAAATAAATTTTTAGGCCTTTGATTTATTATCTCAACTAAAGAAAAATCATCATTTAATTTTCTGGCAGTAATAATTTTACATAGTTCCGAATAACCTTCATTATTCTTAGCTAAAAATATAGCTTTTAACTCGGGGTTGCCGGGTAAATCAATCAGGCTTCCCAAAATAGGCTTTAATTTCACTTCCGAACATTTTTTTGCAAATTTAATAAGTCCGTACATTCCGTTTGTATCTGTTAATGCAAGAGATTTTAACTTATTTTTCACGGCATATTCAACAATGTCATCAATAGAAGCCGTACCTTCTAGAAGAGAATAATTTGAATGTATATGCAACG
Organism: uncultured Ignavibacteriaceae bacterium; assembly: GCA_964530445.1. GTDB lineage: Bacteria > Bacteroidota > Ignavibacteria > Ignavibacteriales > Ignavibacteriaceae > FEN-1297. The sequence goes on along the minus strand of CAZHBJ010000183.1, from coordinate 5,162 downwards.
GAATCATTTAATGTCTCTATTAAAAAACAAATACCAGTTATTTAAGAATTAAAGATATTATTTACATACAACTTTAATAATATTAATTGTTAAAATAAATTATAAAACAGAATAATTCTTAAAGAAGGATTTTAGATAAGTGTAATATTAAAATTTATTTATTAATTGATTTGTCTGCAATATCTTTTCGAAAATATATACCTTCGAAATAAATTTTACTCAATGAATTGTAAGCTTTTTGTTTGGCAAGTTTCATATTATCCCCTTTAACCACAGAAGTAACACCGAGAACTCTACCACCGTTAGTAATAATTTTATTTTCATGCTTTTTAGTTCCGGCTTGAAAAACAACTACCCCCTCTTCTTCTCTTTCCAGGCCCTTAATCTCAAAACCTTTTTTATAAGCTTCAGGATATCCGCCTGATGCCGCAACAACACATACTGCCGAACCACCGTTATATTTAACTGCATTTTTATTAAGATTGCCATCCGCTGCGGAATATAACAGTTCTAGAAAATCACCGTCCAATAAAAGCAGCACAGCTTGAGTTTCCGGATCACCGAACCGGCAATTAAATTCCACTACCTTTGGCCCTATGTTAGTTATCATCAATCCGCAGTATAAACATCCGCTAAACTTTTTATTCTCACTATTTAAAGCTTTTAAAGTAGGAGCAATTATTTTTTCTTCAATTTCTGACAACAATCTTTGTGTTATAATGGGGGCCGGTGAATATGCGCCCATACCGCCGGTATTTTTTCCAGTGTCATTGTCGCCTATTCTTTTATGATCTTGAGCGGATGGCAGGCAAATAAAATCATGGCCGTCAGTAATTGCAAAAATAGATGCTTCTTCCCCGGTTAAAAATTCTTCAATTATAATTTTATTCCCGCTCTCACCGAATACTTTTTTATTAAATATTTCATCTATAGCTTTTTCAGCTTCGGTAAAATTATTACAAATTAAAACGCCTTTTCCGGCAGCTAAACCGTCAGCTTTAATAACGCAAGGGTATTTACAACTCTTTAAATATTCAATAGAATTTCCAAATTCCGAAATATTAAATTCAACGAAATCTGCTGTCGGAATTTTGTATTTTTTCATTAAATTTTTAGCAAAAGCCTTATGTCCTTCAATTTCAGCAGCGACCTTATTAGGTCCAAAAACTTTAAATTCATTATTGCGTAAGAGATCACCCAATCCTTCAACAAGAGGCTGCTCAGGTCCGATTACTACTAGATCTATAGATTTATCCTTACAAAATGATAATATCGAGCTATAATCATTTAACTGAATATCTATATTTTCACCTAATTTATCAGTTCCGGGATTTCCCGGAAGTATGAAGAGTCTATTTAACTGAGGACTTTGTGAAATTTTATAAGCCAGTGCGTGTTCTCTACCACCTGATCCGATTAATAAGACATTCATACCACTTCAACTTTCACTAAAAACTGAAATTGTTTTGTTAAAAGTTCGGTTAGAAAATCTCTTCTATGTTTCTGAACATAATCCTCATCCGGTTCAGGAAACTTATTTTGAATATAAAGCTCATATACTTTTAACAAAGTATTTTTAATACCTTCAATATCATCCGGCGAAGTTATAAAACCTGCTTTATATTCCTGAACTGCAGTTTTTAACGCCCCGTCCGGTAAAGATGCAATAATTGGTTTTCTAGTACCGAAATATTCATATAATTTACCGCTTGAATGAGTATCAACATTCCTTCCATATCCAACCATTAACCAAAGAACATCGCTCGACATGATTTTATTTAAAGATTCCTTATGATCCAGATAACCAAATTCTTTAACGTACTCCTGCAAATGTAATCTTCGAATTAGCCTGCGGTTTTCATTTCTTAAAAAGCCTATAAAATGAAGCTCTATATTTGAAGCCACATCGGGTCTTTCAATTGTAAGTTTTTTAAAGGCTTGTAAAAAGTATTTCGGAGTTATAAATTCATAAAAAATACCGGAATAAGTTAACCACATTTTTTTGTTTTCTTTTTTCTCCAAAACAATTTTTTCAAAATCCGCAGGATCAAAACCATGAGAAATAATATAAATATCTTCGAAAGTTAAAAACTTATATGTATTTAATATTTTTTCTTTCATTCTCCGGTTGGTTGCAGTAATTCTATCGGCAGCTTTTAATGCTCTATACTCCATTTTTTTATGTAAGTATTTATGTAACGGAGTGGGATAAAATGCAAATTGATTTCCCAGCCAAAGATCACGGTAATCAATTACCAACGGTAAATTAAATTCTTTTTTTAATTTAACCGCCATATTGATTGCAGAAAAAGGAGGCGCACTAACAAAAATCAGATTAAACTTTTCATTTTTTAATATTTCTCTCGCCTTTTTTACGGCTTTATTTGCCCAGCCTTTTTTATTATCAGGAATAAATATTGAACTGCTTACTCTGCTCAAAAATTTTCTAATAAATTCCGGGGGCATTCTTAATGTACCTTTATTCCCCAGTTTAGAGTTAATATCATTTCCTTCAACTCTAACAACTTTAATTGAAGAATTTTGAGCTTCTTTGAGCAATGAAATATCATGAGCATAATAGCCCGCTTTTCCAGTTGTAAGTACGGTTGGATCCCAATTGTAATCCCTCATGTATTTAACGAATTTTAATGTTCGTTGAACCCCGCTTAATCCCATGGGGGGAAAATAGTAAGCAATAACTAAAACTTTGTACATTAATTTATTTTTATTCCTTAACTGAAAAAGCAAAAACTTCCATAATCCTAAAAACAATGTATATTAAAGTCTTATTCAATCTAATATACTAGGAATGATAATTTGGAGCTTCTTTTGTAATTATAACGTCGTGCGGATGACTTTCCTTAAGCCCCGCAGAAGTAATTTTAATAAATTTCGAACGGGTTTTTAATTCAGAAATATTTTTAGTACCACAATACCCCATAGCAGATCTAAGTCCTCCTATTAATTGATATACGGTATTCGACAGCGGACCTTTATAAGGAACCCTACCTTCGACACCTTCTGGAACTAGTTTTGCAATATCATCCTCGGCATCCTGAAAATATCTATCCTTGCTGCCTCTTTTCATTGCTGATAATGATCCCATTCCTCTGTATACTTTAAAACTTCTTCCTTCATATAAAATATTTTCTCCCGGACTTTCATCAACGCCGGCAAATAAACCACCTATCATAACAGAGTCTGCTCCCGCAGCAATAGCTTTTGGTAAATCTCCTGTCTGCTTAATGCCGCCATCCGCAATTAGGGGTATACCATGTTTTTTAACTGCTTTATAAACTTCAGAAACAGCAGTAATTTGGGGAACGCCTACACCAGCTACAACTCTTGTTGTACAAATTGAACCAGGCCCAATTCCAACTTTTACAGCATCAACTCTGCAATCCAGCAAATCAAGTGCAGCCTCATAAGTTCCTATATTTCCGGCAATTATTTGCTCATATTTGAATTTCTTCCTAGCTTCCTTAATTGTTTTAATCACCCCTCTTGAATGTCCATGTGCCGTATCAATAACTATTACATCTGCACCTGCTTTGGACAAAGCTTCAATTCTTTCAAGAGTATCAAACGTGATCCCAACTGCTGCTCCCACTCTCAGTCGTCCTTGTTCGTCCTTACACGCATTAGGGTGTTTCATCTTTTTCTGAATATCTTTAAAAGTGATTAATCCTTTAAGTATATTATTTTTATCAACAACAGGCAGTTTCTCTATTTTATATCTTTGAAGAATTTTTTCAGCTTTTTCAAGATTTGTATTTAATGAAGCAGTTATTAAATTTTCAACTGTCATTAAATCTTTAACTTTTAATTTTTTATTCGGTTCGAACCTTAAATCCCTATTAGTAAGAATACCAACCAGTTTTCCACTGTTATTTATTACCGGAATTCCGGAAATACTGTATTTCTTCATAATATCCAGAGCATCGCCGATTGTCTGATCAGGTTTTAATGTAACAGGATCTCTTATCATTCCGCTTTCTGAACGTTTTACTCTATCAACTTCAATACACTGATTTTCAATACTCATATTTTTATGAAGAATTCCAATTCCACCTTCCCTTGCCAAAGCTACAGCCAAAGCAGATTCCGTTACGGTATCCATTGCAGCAGAAATAATCGGGATATTTAATTTAATTTCACGCGTAAGTAAAGTTGATATATTAACTTCTCTTGGTAAATATGACGATTTACCTGGAATTAATAGTACATCATCAAATGTTAAACCTTCTTTTATATTTGATAGTTCCTTCATATGATATCCAATAATATAAAACTTATTAAACAATTCATCCTAATCAAACGCCGGAAAACCGGTAATATCTTCACCTATTATTAATGTATGCATCTCGTGTGTACCTTCGTATGTTTTTACGGATTCTAAATTCGCTGCATGACGCATAACAGGATATTCATCCAAAATACCATTAGCTCCTAAAATCTCTCTTGACATACGGGCAATTTCCAGAGCCTTCTCACAATTATTTCTTTTTGCCATAGACACATGGGTATGTTTTAAAGTTCCTTTATCTTTCATCCTGCCTAATTGAATATTAAGTAATTGAGATTTTGTAATTTCAGTAAGCATATAAACAAGTTTTTCCTGAGTAATTTGATAGGCAGCAATAGGTTTACTGAATTGGACCCTGGATTTTGCATAATTCAATGCAGTATCGTAACATGCCATCATAGAGCCAACAACACCCCATGCTATTCCGTATCTTGCTTGATTAAGACACATCAAAGCATTTTTTAGTCCTTCTGTTTTAGGCAATATATTCTTTTCAGGAATAAAGACATTATCAAAAATTAGTTCGGATGTGACAGAAGCCCTTAAGGAATGTTTACCCTTCATTTCCGGAGCGGTAAATCCTTTAAAACTCTTTTCAACTAAAAATCCCCTTACAACTCCATTTAATTTTGCCCAGACTACAGCGATATCTGCAATAGTTCCATTCGTTATCCACATTTTAGCGCCATTTAGAAGATAACCGCCGTCAACTTTTTCTGCTTTAGTAACCATACCGGAAGGATTTGAGCCGTAATCTGGTTCGGTTAATCCGAAACAACCAATTTTTTTTCCTTTCGCTAAAAGAGGCAGCCAAAAGTCTTTTTGTTCTTCAGACCCAAATGTAAATATCGGGTAC
>CAZHBJ010000182.1:0-6417 GCA_964530445.1 uncultured Ignavibacteriaceae bacterium | reverse complement strand
AAATAGAAATTAGTTTTAAAGAAATATTTTTATTTTATATTGAAACCTCTTTTAATAAATGTGAAAATTTGTTTTTTTGTTAAAACAATTGAATACTCTTTAAATAGGGTATTCAATTTTATACCCCTTCCTCTTTATATGTTCCAGTGACGATTTGCTAAGCTTATCCGATTTTGAACCGGGTAATATCGCATCGACATGAGTTCCCATAAAAACAATCGGTACGGTATTTAAAAGAATTTTCATATCAAGTTTAAATGAATAATTTTCACTATAAAACTTTTCCTGTGTTATTAAGTTTTCCACACCTTCATTTCTATTTTGAAATACCTGCCAGTAGCCGGTAATGCCGGGTTTAAATTTATTTTTTCCTCTTTCTGAATATTCATGAGGGAAGCTGTGTTTCATAATTTCCAAATCGGTTAAAGAAAGTGGCCGTGGTCCTACAAAGCTCATTTCACCTTTTAAAATATTAAAAAGCTGCGGAAGCTCATCTAAGCCTGTCCTTCTTAAAAACTTGCCGAATGGAATTACGTATTGGGAAAGCCCACTTTTAAAGAATATATTCTTTTGAGAAGATTTTATATTTTTCTCCTGGCTTTTCATTGTTTTTAGTTTATACATCTTAAAACGATAAGAATCCAGGGTTAATCCCCGTTCCTGAACGACAAGGGGAAACTCTTTAGTTTCAGCAAAAGATATTATTGCAAAGATGAAAATAACCGGAAGAGCCAGAAATGAAAGAATCACTGAAAATACAAAATCAAAAATATTTTTTAGTATCATGAAATCCTTAAATCGCATATCTCCCCTAAAAATAGAGAAAAATCTATGTAATGAACCAAATTATAATAAATTATGCTTTTTGTGTCAATAAGAAAGTTATTTCTTTTCTAATTTTCTTTTAATTTTGGCTATTATGATAGCTTTTTAGGTTATTAAAAAATTGTTAATTATAAAATGAACACACAGGTTTAAGCTTTTAAGACATTTTTAAAAATTAGTAGGTTGAAGATAGAAGTTTTTAATTATATTTATTATAACAAAACTAACGGACGTAAATATGGAAGAAAATAAACATTACAATCATAATCATTCTGAAAACGAAAACTCTTTGAATAGCAATGAAAGAGTCTATAGCAGGGGAGTAGATAGACTCCGCTCTAAGGAAAGAGTTGAAATGATGGAAGTTGAGCGTGTAATAAATTTGTGTCTGGAAGAGAATATTAAATCTGTTCTGGATATAGGAACGGGCAGCGCATTATTTGCCGAGGGATTTAATAAAGCAGGGATTAAAGTCGCAGGTATAGATACAAATCCTGAAATGATTAAAACAGCCATGCAATATGTACCGTCCGGTAAATTTAAGGAAGCACCGGCTGAGAAAATTCCATTTGAAGATAATACATTTGACTTAACTTTTTTCGGTGTTGTCTTTCATGAAGTTGATGATTATTCCAGAGCATTAAAGGAAGCTTTTCGTGTTTCGAAAGCAGGTACTTCGATTTTAGAATGGGAATATAAACAGGAAGATTTTGGCCCTCCGCTTGAACATCGGCTAAAATCTGATTTTATAAAAAAATTAGCCGAAGATACCGGGTATAAAAATTTTGAAGCTATTAAAATGAATAAATTGGTATTGTATAAACTTGCCAAATAAAACTTGCTTGAAGTTGAAGCGAGTTAGTCTGCCGTATATTTTTTATTTTACGGCAGCTGTTTATTTCTTTTCAGTTTATTCTTTTTAATTTAGAAAAATATCTTTAATAATATAGTCGTTTGTAATTCCATATTTAAGTGCATTGGCTTGTTGAAAGCCGCATTTGTGCAAACCGTACATTGCCTCAATGGTTCTTAGTAAATTAACATGCGTAACTCCTTTTCCTTCTGCATAGTTGCCGTGTTTAATATGGGCCCCGGCAATTATAGTGGGAATCCTATTTCTAATATCATGATTATTACTTGCCGGATTTGTATAGCCGAAGTAATGACTTTTGTCCGAATTTTCATCAAATGTTATAACTAATAAGCTATTATGAGTTTTAGCCCACTGATAATAACTGTTTAAATTTTCTTTTAACCAGGTATCGCCGTCTTTAATACTTTTAGGCGGCTTGCCGTCATGCATATCATGAATGAGATTAGGAATTACAAAACTAACTGTCGGCAGTTTATTAAAATCCTTTGGAAATTGTTTGAACTGAAGATTTGAAGATGTTTCGGCATTTTTAGTGTTTGGAATGTTGGCAAAGCTGACCCATGGTATATGCTTTCTGGCATAGTGACCTTTATGATCAACAGTACTTCCGACAAAAGGTAAATCTTCCGAATATCCTTTAAATGTATATCCATTCTTAATTAATTGTTCACCCAGGTTACATGTTGTAAAAGGATACTTTGTATTATTTACTTCGGAAGGTATTACATCAAGATGACCTACGTCTTGGCTATTTCCGGAAAGAAGCCAGAAATAATTACCTTCACTAAAATGTTCCTCTGCATACATACTTGTAAGATTTGCACCTTCCTTAACCAGAACATTATTTATATAAGGTGCGGCTTTGTTCCCGATAATTTGTTTATAGTCTTTGTTTTCTTCAATAACTATAACTATATGATTGTACTTAGGAAGTTTAACGAATTCTGTCTTGGTTTTTTGAGGCGGTAATTCGGTAATTGCAAGCGAAAAAAATAGTATCGATGAAATCAGGATTAGTTTCATACTTTACTCCGTATAAGATGGATTTAAATATTAATATTTATAAATAAAGTATAATTTAATAAAGAAATCTTTATACCTAGCTGACGTATAATACATGGAAATTTTAGTTGACTTTTCCCAAGATTTCCGCCTATTAATTTAAAGACAATACAGCGACGAATTTCACCGATTATTACGAATATCATTATAAAATAATATAAAGAAGTAAACTTGAATTATTTTAAATATATAATTTGCTACCCCTTCTTATTTGAGAGAAAATTAATAGACATTTCTTTATTTTATTTGAAAATAGACCTAAAGACTTCTTTAAACTATAGTCCTGGCATTATTTATTTTATTAGATTATCTTATATGAAATATTTTAAATTATTAATGAAATTGAAGTAAGAATTGTAATTAATTTGGGATATGATGTAGAATATAGTTATCCGTGGAAATTAAAGGAGAGTATTTTTAAGTAAATGCTAATTTTAAAATTATTTTCAAAGGGGTGTACAAAATGAGTTTACCAAAAGTACTTGTGGTAGAAGATGATTTGTTAAGTATTGAAGTTATAAAAATTGTCTTAAAAGATATATGCGAACTTGATTTTGCGGAAAACGGTTTTAAGGCAATTGATTTTGCCAAAGGGATAAAATATGCATTAATATTAATGGATGTAGGATTGGGTTACGGCATAAACGGAATGGAAGCAACTCAAGAAATAAGAAAAATAGACGGCTACAGTAACACTCCTGTTGTTGCTCTAACAGCTTATGCTATGGCGGGGGACAAAGAAAAGTTTTTATCACAAGGAATGACACACTATTTATCAAAGCCTTATGAAGTAAAAGACCTTCAGAATTTAGTAAAGTCTATTTTAAAGGAAATTAGCAATACGGATAGTAATTAATCACTGGAAAATACTTGAGCTTTAAGTGATATTATATTAAGCTTGTACTAATGTCTTAAAACCAATCTTAACATTTCCCTAAAAATTATTCTCCCGCAGTATTAGCATCACTATGCAAATTCGTATAACTGTCTACTAATACGCGGACAAGGTCATCCATTTTGAAAGGTTTAATAATAAAATCGTCTATTCCCGAAGTGATATATCTGTCGCGGTCTGACTTAAGAGCATTGGCAGTCATTGCAACTATAATCGGCTGCTGTTCGGGATTGAATTCCTTTCTAATTTCAATGGTTGCTTGTTCTCCATCCATAACAGGCATTTGAATATCCATAAGTATCAAGTCATACGGCTGACGTTTTAAAGCTTCAAGGGCTTCTTTCCCGTCAAATGCAACATCAGCGCGGTAACCGAGTTTTTCCAAAAATCTTAATGCTACTTTTTGATTCACTTTATTATCTTCTGCTACTAAAATTTTTAACGGGTATTTTTCCCCGATTTCTGTATTGGATTTAATGGACCCTGTATCGCGCTTCTTTTTAACAATGGTCTTGTTCTTTTTAAGAACAGTTAATAATGCACTCGGAAGATTTGAGAATTTTAAAGGTTTTGTAAGTGTAGCTGCAAAGAAAGACAGGTCTAAACTTTTTTCAAGATGATACCCGTAGGAAGATAACAAAATAAGCGGAAGAGAATTAAGAGCAGGAATTTTCCTAATTTGTTCAGCCAGCATAATCCCGTCCATAACAGGCATCTGGTAATCAAGAATTGCGAGATCGAATTCGGAATTTGTTTTTAATGCGATTAAGGCATCCTTACCGGAGCCCACGCCTGTAGCAAGCATTTTTAATGATGCAGTTTGCTGGAGTAAAATATTTCTATTTGTTTGATTATCATCTACAATTAATATACGCTTGCCGGCAAGATCGGATGCATCAAAATGGACCTGGTTCTCAATGGATAATTCGGCAGTAATTGTAAAATGGAAAGTGGTCCCTTCTCCGGGGATACCGGTGCTTTCCACCCACATAGTACCTCCCATAAGCTCGCATAATTTCTTGCTTATTGCCAAACCTAGCCCTGTACCGCCGAACTTCCTTGTTGTTGATGCATCAACCTGTGAAAAAGATTGGAACAGCCTAGACTGAAGTTCAGGGGGAATTCCGATTCCGGTATCTCTAACCGTAAAATGCAGAAGATAAGAATAATGATCCCGCAACTGACCTGAAACTTTTACTACTACCTCTCCTTGGTCCGTAAATTTAATTGAATTACTTAGCAAGTTTACAATTATTTGACGGAGACGTGTAACATCTCCCGTTACATTTGTAGATAATCCCTTATCGATTGAATAGGTAAGTTCAAGGTTTTTATCTGCCGATTTGGAAGCAACCAGATCAAGTGCTTCTTCAATGCAGCTCCGTACATCGAATGTCTGTTTTTCAAGTTCGATTTTTTGAGCTTCGATTTTGGAAAAGTCTAGTATATCGTTTATTAAGGAAAGCAGTATATCTCCGCTGTTAAGTATTGTCTCGGTAAAATCCCGCTGTTCTTCGTTTAACGTAGTATCCAGCAACAGGCCTGTCATACCTATTATTGCATTTAGCGGTGTACGGATTTCGTGGCTCATATTTGCAAGAAATTGACTTTTTACTCTGCTTGCCTCGATTAGCTTTTTATTTGTTTGTTCTAATTCATTATTTGCATCTCTTAATTTATCTTCTGCTAGCTTTCTATCGGTAATGTCTCTGTCTATTTCTATTGAATAAGTTTTACCTTTCATCGTAATAGGAGCAGAAGCAAATTCAATAATATTATTCTTACCGTCAGGTCTTACCCACGAAAAAGTTCCTTTATTTTCGGGCTTAACATTTTGCTCTCCGTTCTCTTCAATTGGTTTTTGAATATCTTCAACTTTACCCAATTGTAATAGTTCTTCCCTGGTTCTTCCGGCCATTTCAGCATATCGAAGATTACAGTCGATAATTTTTTTATCGGAATTATTATTCAATTCATGAATACTCATACCATCAAAGGCATTTTCAAAGATAAGCCTGAATTTTTCTGCTGCTTCTCTAATTTGTTCTTGTGCAATCTTTTGTTGTGTAATATCACGGCTTACACAAACAATCCCGCTTACTTTTCCGTTCTGCCATAAAGGAACTTTACTTGTTAAATGCCAGACTTTTTCACCGGTATTTTTAAGAATAGATGCTTCTTCTTTATCTAACAAAGATTTGCCCGATAAAATTATTCTCATTTCATCACTGAAATATTCGTCTGCCAATTCTTTAGGATAAAAATCGAAATTTGTTTTACCTAAGACTTCTTCCTGTTTTTCTACCCCGAGCGAATTTAAATGAGCGCGGTTATTTAAAATATATTTAGTCTGAGTATCTTTGAAATAAATTAGGTCGGGTAGGTTATCGATTAAAGTTCTTAAAAAATTCCGTTCATTTTTCAAGGCTTCTTCAAATTTCTTTTGTTGAGTAATATTTCTGCCTATTCCGATAAGCCCGATTATATCTCCTTTCTCATCATTCAAAGGCAATTTTGAAGTAAGCAGCCATAGTTTTTGACCTTTTGAATCAATAAAAAATTCTTCCCGGTCAAGAACAGCATTGCCCGTTTTTAAAACAGCCTGATCGTCAGCGAAAAACCCCTCCGCAGTTTCTTTATCAAAAAAATCAAAATCCGTTTTACCTAAAACTTCTTCCTCCGATTCCTTTCCTACATTTTGCAGATCAGCCAAGTTTGCAACCGTCTTCCTGCAATCCAGATCTTTTACATAGATGGCATC
>CAZHBJ010000181.1:0-6424 GCA_964530445.1 uncultured Ignavibacteriaceae bacterium | reverse complement strand
GCTTTCAATTATTAATGCGGTTGAAGGAAAAGACGGCAGCATCTGGTTCGGAACGTCCAGAGGATTATCAAAATATTCAAACGGTAAAATTATTCATTATACATCTGAAAACGGATTTCCTGAATTACCAATTACTACGTTATTTATGGATAATACCGGCACTTTATGGATATGTACTATAGAAGGTATTTATAAATATCAAAATAATAAATTTTCTCCTTTTAGTTTTAATTATACCGGTAATTTCCCGCAAGCAGAAAAAATTATCCAGGATAAAAATAATGCATTCTGGATCGGCACAAATAACGGGCTATTTTATTATAAAAATTTAAAGATTAATAAATTTTATCTCGGTAAAGAATACGGAGCAAATTTAATTATTAATCTATTGGAAGATAAAGAAGGAAATATTTGGGCAGGTACAATACACGGCGCATTCAAATTACAATCTACAAACTTTATGCTACTTCCAAAATCGTCGGGCTTAAATTATATCTACAAAATATTCCCGGATAACAAAGGGAATTTAAATGTATTAAGCACAGAAGGATTATATAAAATAAAAAATAACCGTATGGTTCCTTCCACAATTCTCAATAAAATACCGACAAGAAATATCCGTGCAGTTATATTTGAAAATAATAAGCCTGTTTGGATCGGAACAAATAAAGGATTATACAAATTTGAACACAACAAAATAAAAAAGTTTACTGCTCAAAACGGCTTGAAAAGCAGCTCAATTGTATCGCTAACCATGATTGATGAAAATATACTGCTGGTTGGTACGGATAACGGGTTATCGGTTATTGCGGATAAAAAGGACATAAATAAAAATAAATTTACTTTGATGAAGTCATTGTGCGATAAACTTCCAAAGGGACCTGCAAGATCAGTTTTAATTGACAAGAATAAAAATATATGGCTGGGATTTTTGTACAGCGGTTTATACAAAATTAAAAAAGATTCAATAAAAAAGATTTCAGGTGGAAAATATTTTAAAGCAGGAAATATTAGAGGACTTTACGAAGATTCAAAAGGGAATATATGGGCTGCTACCAGGTACAACGGAGTATTTGAACTTTCAAATAATTCATGGAGACAATATACCGCAAAAAACGGGCTCAGCAGCGACTGGGTATCTACAATTACAGAGGATAAAAAACATAGAATATGGTTCGGAACTGCAAGAGGTGTGGTTCGTTTACAAGGGACAAATTGGAGAGCTTATGACGCCAGTGATGGAGCTGTATCAGGTGAGATTACGGCTTCTACAATTGACACTTCAGGTAATCTTTGGTTCGGATCTTACAATGGCATATACAAATACGAAAATAAAGAAATATCGACTCCTTCAATGCCTTATGTTTATATAAAGCAAATTGAAGTTAACGGAAGCAGAAGTATAGAATTCAATCCGGGAAAAACAAAAACACTTTCTTACAATCAGAATACTATTGCCTTTGAGTTTGCCGGTGTATGGTTAAAAAATGAAACCAAAGTTTATTACAAATACAAATTAGTAGGGTTTGACAAGCGTTGGTCCAGATCATTAAACAGCAATTATATTAGGTTCCATAATCTTCCTGCCGGTAAATATAAATTTGAAGTTATAGCAAGAGCTCCCGATGGTGCATGGAACTCAGGGCCTGCTGAAGTTTCATTTGAAATCGGACTTCCTTTCTGGAAGGAATGGTGGTTTATTTCATTATCCTTAATTCTAATTTTATCGGTAATTTACTTGTTATATAGTTATAAAATTAAAAGGATACTCGAACTTGAAAGATTAAAGACAAAAATTGCAAGCGACCTGCACGATGATGTCGGAATTACATTATCTCGCATATCTTTAATATCCGAATTGATAAAGGAAAATATCGAGCCTGAAAAAATAAAAGAAAATTTGAACGATATAGGATCGTTATGTAAAGACGCACTTAGTACAATGAGTGATATTGTTTGGTCAATTGATTCAAGAAATGATAATGTAGACAGCTTAATAAACCGTATCCATGATTCATGCTCGTCAACTCTTCCATCTGCAGAAATAACTTACTCTTTTAATATCGAAGGATTAGACAGGGAAAAAACAATTAGATCGGAAATCAGAAAAAATGTTTATTTAATTGCAAGAGAAGCTCTGAATAATATTTTAAAACATTCGGGTGCTTCTAATGTAGAGATAGAAATGATAAACACCGATGATATATTTATTATGAGCTTAGCGGATAACGGCACCTGGGAAAAGTCCAATAATAAATTAACTGGACATGGGATTAGAAACATGAAAACAAGGGCAGAGGAGATAGGCGGTAGTGTTGAAATTTCTAAGAATTGCGGGACAAAAATAAAATTCACAATGCACAGGATATAATTCTTTTTTAATCATACGGTTATATATAAAACAATAATATGATGATAAATTTAGCAATAGTTGAAGATGATGCTGTATTTCGCGAGGGTATTCGTAAATACTTAATTACACAAAAGGAATTCAATTGTGAAATTGCCGCAGACTCAATAGAAGCGTTAATAAAAAGCCTTAAACCGGAAACTTTAATCGATATTATTTTAATGGATATAAGACTTCCCGGAATATCAGGTGTAAGCGGTGTAAAAATGATTAAGGAACTTTACCCTGATATTGAAATAATAATGCTTACGGTCTACTCAAACCCTGATAAAATATTTGACTCTCTCAGAAACGGCGCAGTGGGATATCTGCTTAAAGATACGTCTCTAACAGAATTAAAAAAGACAATTGAAATAGTACACGCCGGCGGATCTTCTATGTCTCCTGAAATTGCGAGGATGGTAATTGATAAATTTAATCATACAGGTAAAATTGATCCGGTTAATAACTTAACACCTAAGGAAAAGCAGGTAATAGGCTGCTTAGAGGAAGGATTAAGTTACAAAATGATAGGCGAAAAGCTACAAATATCGGTTGACACGGTAAGGTTTCATATAAAAAATATTTACCGGAAACTTCATGTAAATTCTAAAACGGATTTGATAAAAAAATCTTTAAGAGGGGAGATATGAAAGGGACTATAAGAAATACCCTATTAAAATCTATCCTTTATTGATTTTAACTTCAAAATTAAAAATTCACATAATAAAAATATTTTTAGTAAAAACTTATTTTTCATATTTTTGATAATTCAATTTTAAATTGATATCGATTCACATACTTAAATATTAAATGATAGATTTTAACGAACTAAAAAATATCCTGGAAGAAAATAATTCCTTCTTGTTAACTACACATGTTAATCCCGACGCAGATGCTATCGGATCCGAGGTAGCTCTTTATTTTATTCTAAAGGAGATGGGTAAAAAAGTAAAAATTATAAACCACAGTTCTACGCCCTACAATCTTGAGTTTCTCGATACGGATAAAGTAATTGAAAAATACGATGAAGAAAAACACGCCGGTGTTTTAAATGAAGTTGATGTTTTGGCAGCAGTTGATTTTAACAGATCGGATAGAGTTGTAAGAATGCAGAAAAAATTTCTTGAATCTAAAAAAATAAAAATCTGCATAGATCATCACCAGGAGCCCGAAGATTTTGCGGATTATTTTTATTGCAATACCGAATATTCGGCTACAGGCCAAATCCTTTATGATTTTATAAAAAAGACATCTATAGTAAAATTAACCTACAATATTGCTTACCCAATTTACGCAGCTATAATGACGGATACGGGTTCATTTAGATTTGAAAGGACTACTCCTGAAATTCATAGAATTGCCGCTGAATTGCTTGAACTTAATGTTGTACCCGGAGAAGTGTTCGATAAAATTTACGATCAAAGTAAATTCAGTAAAATTAAATTGATGGGAGAAGCCTTAAATTCAATGCAGCTGTTCGGCAAGGAAAAGAAAATAGGATATATGGTTTTACGGCAGGATACCTTTAATAAACTTAATGCAATTGAATCCGATACCGATGGATTTGTAAATTATTCTTTATCGGTAGAAGGAGTAGAAGTAGGATTATTGTTTATCGAATTGAAGAAAGGATTTAAAGTAAGCTTCCGTTCCAAGGGCATCATTCCCGTTAATAAGTTAGCGGCTGAGTTCGGAGGAGGAGGACATATCAATGCAGCCGGCGCCAGGATATTCGACGGCAAACTTGATGATTATTTAGCTAAGATTTTAAATAAAACTGTAGAATATTTAACCAATAATAAAGAGTCTAATCATGTTTAATTTAATAATTAAATCAGGCGGTAAAAAAATTGTATATAAACCTTTAAGTATAGGGTTAAAATATTTAGTAGATGAAAAAAAATTAAATCAGAGTTTGGATAATTTGTTAAAAGTATTCAACATCAAAGTATCCGAACTTCAGAAGAAAAGTTTTTTGTCTAAAAACGGCACCGAGATAAGACTGCCCAGGCAGTATAGCAAGCCTGATGAATTGATTATTTCAAAAATTAAAATAGATAATAATTTTACAGCCGATTATTTTAGAAACCATCTTGCCGGTTTAATTAAAAAAATTAAGGATGAAGAGGTTAAGAATCTGCATGTCTTTATCCCGAAATATGAATCATTTAAAAAGTATTTTGATAAAGAAGAATATTTTTATCAAACATTTATTGAAGGTATAATTCTAGGGAATTATTCCTTTGATAAATATAAATCAGATAAGAAATTAGAGAATGATCTTTTTGTTTACTTTTATGCCGAAAACAGTAAGTATCTGAAGTCTGCTATTACCCGTGCTATTAATATTATGGAAGGAGTAAATTTCGCTAAGAATTTGCAAAACGAACCGTCGGTAACTTTAACACCTGATGTTTTGGCTAAAAGAATAAATTCTGCTTTAACAAAAGCCGGAGCAAAAGTAAAAGTATTCAATGAAAAAGAAATTAAAAAAAGAAAGATGGGCGGAGTACTTGCAGTGGGCAAAGGCAGTGATTTTCCACCTAGATTTATTGTAATTGAATACAACGGTGCCGGTAAAAATAAAAAGAAGAAAAAAGTTGCACTTGTAGGAAAAGGAGTTACTTTTGATTCAGGTGGAATCTCAATAAAGCCTTCGAGTAATATGAGCGAAATGAAAGCAGATATGTCCGGCGCAGCGGTAGTTGCAGGAGTATTGTTAGCAGCCGCTAAAGCTAAATTACCGATAAATATTTTGGGAGTTATTCCTTCGGTTGAAAATATGCCGTCAGGTAAAGCCTTAAAACCAGGGGATATTATTTTGACCGCTTCCGGTAAAAGTATTGAAGTAGAAGACACAGATGCTGAAGGAAGAATTATTTTATCCGATGCTCTCGATTTTGCATCTAAAGCTAAGCCGGATGTTATAATTGATCTTGCTACTTTAACCGGTTCAGCAGTTGTTGCCTTGGGAGAAATAGTAGCCGCTTTGTTTACCAAAGACGATAAATTAGCTAATCAACTTTATAATACCGGATTAAAAACTTTCGACCGCGTATGGCGACTTCCTTTGTGGGATGATTATAATAAACTTATAAAAAGCAATGTTGCGGATGTTAAAAATTTAGGACCGAGATGGGGCGGGGCAATAACAGCCGCAAAATTCCTGGAACATTTTGTAGATAAAAAAATTCCCTGGGCGCATCTGGATATTGCCGGCCCTGCTATGGCGCATGAGTTTAATAATTACACAAATAAATATATGACGGGCTTCGGGGTAAGGCTTTTGTTTGAGTATTTGAACACATTCTAATAGATGTCTTCATGACTTCCAATATCAACCGGAATTATTTTATCTTTATTAATTAAAAAGATAATAGAGATACGATCACTAATATTGATTGAGACAGAATATAATTGGGATAATTTTCCTTGTAGCTTATGTAATCTTAAAGATGGGTGGGTAGGATTTGCTTCCAACAATTTTAAAGTCTTTTCGTATTGAGATATTAAATCACTATGCTTTTTAAAAAATTTTTTAGCACGTTTTAAATAGCTTTCGGTATAAATTATCTCAATCACCGGTAATTCTCTTTATGTGTTTTTCTACCGATTCTTTAAATATATTTCCTTCCTTAATATCTTTCTTAGTTTCTATTAATGCAGCTTCCAGCTCGCATTCTCTTAAATAATTGTACTTTTCTAAAGGAAGTATTACATACTTATTTTTGCCTCGAACTGTCACTATTACTTCATCATTATCCGAAGTTTTCTTTTCCAAAATCGTTATACCCTTGGTTTTTAATTCATTAGCAGTTATAATCTGGGTCATATTTTATAATCCTCTTAATAATACTATTACTAATACTAAAGATAGCGCTAAATATCAAGCCATAGTTTGCATACAAATTTATCCTGCAATCCTTCCGTCCTTCATCTCAAATACTTTATCAGCTAATTGAACAAGACCCGCGTTATGTGTCACAATTACAAAAGTTTTGTTAAATTTTTCTTTTAGATCCAATAATATTC
>CAZHBJ010000180.1:0-6509 GCA_964530445.1 uncultured Ignavibacteriaceae bacterium | reverse complement strand
TCTTTAAACAGCTCAACCGCCCCGATAATGGAATTGTTTTTATCTCTTAATATTGTAGTGGTAACTCTGATTGGAATTTCGCTGCCGTTCCGGGAAATAATAGTCACACGAATATTTTCAATCGGTTCTTCAGTCTTAAGCGTATCCTTCAGTGCACATCTTTTGTTGCAAATATCCGTACGAAAAATATCGAAACAGTGTTTGCCTCTTGCCTCAGAAGAACTGAATCCGGTAATCTTTTCTGCAGCGCGGTTGAAGGATGTGATTCTGCAATTTTTGTCAATTGTGAATATTCCGTCGCTTATGCTGTTAAATATAATTTTACTTAGCTCTTCGTCCATCGCCCTTTTCTTTGTCGGTTACTTCAAAATAAATAAGCATAATGCGTATTTAAAGTTATCAAATTCTTCTATTATTATCTATGCGATTAACTTTCGCAAAGAGAAAAATTTAATGATGCGTCTATCATAAACCGAATAAGCCAAAATCCAAATGTTCATTCTTAATTGCTACATTGTTTAATTGCTTAATTGTTATTTAACAATTTATTTTCCTAATTGACTAAGATTTTATGATGAATATAATTTAGCTGCTATTTTCGATTTCTGCCAATTCTCTTTGTCGAGACCTAAATTCGGTGTCAATAAAGTTGCCCTGCTGTTAAAAAATAATTGCTCCGGACTGTCCGGCCCAACGAGAATTACAGGAGAAATAAAGCTGTCGGCAAATTCTTCAATCGGCTTCTTTCCGAAGAATGCACCTTTTTTTGTATAGCCCAAAACGAGAAGTTGAAATTCTCTAACCAATAAGCAACGGTGAAGTTCGGTCCAGCTATTATTATAACAAACCCGGAAACCAACGTTAAGAAATTCTCCTGCACGGTAATCATAGTATAATCTTAATTTCTTTTCCTCCTGTATCGCAAGCTTTTCAATCTGCGAATGCGATAAGACCTTAGTATGCATGTCTTCCGGATCATAGGGGTCATTTAGAAAATAAAAGACGTTTAACTGTTTATTGTGGGCTTTTGATAGTTCGAGTGCAACATCAAATGCCCAATCGCCCTGTTTTGAATAATGCGCGCAAAATCCTACCGCGTTAAATGTTGGGATAGCCATATTTCCTCCTACTTATTAGTTTCATCCCGTTATTAATATCTTGATTTAAAATACTTTTCAAAAATCTTTCAGATGCTGGATTCTCGATGCTTGATACTCGATTCTCGATGCCGTAAAAAAGATCGAGTATTCCATCTTCTTTTTAACTTTACCTGATAGACAAGCATCCGGTATCAAGGATCCAACATCCAGTATCCGGTATCGAGTATCTTTTATAAAATTTCAAAAAGCTTTACTTAGAAATCATGTAACCTGCGTAACCTCTTTTAAATAATAATCCGAATAAACTGCACCGATCGGATTATTGGCAAGAGATTTATCCTTTACAAATAACGTTGAAACCGGTGCATTGCTTAGTTCGGTAAAAATACAATCAGTGCCGATACATAAGCCGATGATTATGTTAAAGTCTGTTTCAGCCCTGTTGAGAATTTCCGCCTGCCCGGATGGATTGCATGCAATCTTATCATTTTCAATTAAAGAATCATCGTTAAGCCGTTTACCTCCGATTTTACAGCAGACAGGAACTACATCAAAGAAACGGCGCATTACTTGTGAAACAATTTCCGCAGGCCCGGCAAGGTCATTACAATAAGCAATCCCAATTTTTTTGTAATTCATTTCAATTGCAAAGTATATCAATTCGGAAATGCGGCAGAGAACTCTTTCATTTTCAAGAGAAATATCCATTGCCGAATTTAACATTTGTACTGTCTCTCTGCTTACCTGTCCGGAATTCAATTGTGATGACAAACTGCATGGTTTTCCTTCGGTACAACGATAATCTTCACATGCAAAACAATCTATTTCTTCCTTCAATCCGGTATTTTTCTTTGTATAAATATTATTAGATAATTTTAAATCGTTATCCGTTTTTATTGAAATTCCGTACCCGGCTTTCAATGATTTTGTTTTAATTGCTTCTATTACTTCACTGTCCGAGCAAGCAACATTGTCGATAACCGAAATTCCCTGATCGGTTGTTAATTTTTTGTTTTCATAATTTATTCCTCCGCAAACGAGAGTATCCACATTATTATCATTAAAAAATTTTAATAATCCGTTCCACGACTTTTCATCAATTCTTAAATTTTTTTTATATACAATCCGATTCATTGTAATTTTTATCAGCAAAATAGAATCGGCAATTGTACAGCGCGGAGCTACTCTATTTCCAAACAGGGGTATCCCGTAAATCATATTTACTTTTCTTTTTATTCTCATATCATTTAAACAACATATATGCCAACTAAATCAATGAAGCCTTTTAATTTTTAAAATGCTTTGTTTAATATGCTTTAAATAATTTCATTTCTATGATTTCAATTTTTTGTTTTTCAAAAATGTTGCAATAGTGTTTTACTGCAACAATGTGTTGCAACACTTACAACACTTTTAAACTGAATTCAATTCACTTTGTTGTTTATAAAAAAGAGATGATAAGAATTTTTTGTTCGCGTTTGATGATACATTAATCAAGCATTATTCTTTTATTTAATAAGTTAATCCGACTTCTCACCTTAATTTTTTTCATAAGATTTTTTTTGAAACGTTAATGTTTTAAAAGACAATTATACTGTTGGTATGCAACTTGTATTTTTCAAAGTGAAATAAATTATTTAAGAGAGTTGATATGCCTGAACCTTTATTAAAACAAGTTGAACAAATAAACCAAAATAAATATCCGTATTATGTTGAAAACCCGGTATGCGGTGAAAGCAGGGTTGCAAAGTTTTTGGAAGCATTTGCCGCAGTTTTAAATTTTACGGATTACAAACCGCTGCTTGATTCGTATTGCATGACAAACACAAAATGTAACCGGTGTGCTGTTGCATGTCCTAATTATGTTGCAACACAGGATTGCCGCGATATACCGTGCTACAAATCGAACCTGTTATTAAACATTTACAGGCGTTACTTTACTTTAAGCGGTTGGCTTAAGGCACGTTTCTCAATGAATTCATTTGAATTAACCGAAGAAGTTATTGATGAAATGAGCGATTTATTTTATCGATGCACCGCCTGCAGGCGATGTACAAACGAATGCCCCCTTGGCGTTGACCATGGACTTATTACTCGGCTTGGGCGTTATATACTTAGCTTAATCGGAATTGTACCAAAAGCATTGCAGGTAAGCGTAAGAGAACAATTAGAAGGCACAACTCACAATACATCAAAGATTCCTAAAAATGCACTGCTCAATACGCTGGAATTTCTTTCCGAAGAAATGGAAGATACTCTCGGAATAAAAGTAGAATTCCCCGTTGACAAACCGGATAAAGATTATGCATTCTTCTGTGCAGTTAGTGATTACCTGCTTGAGCCCGATACTTTAATGGGAAACGCCGCTGTCCTTTATGCTGCCGGAGACTGGGATAAATGGACAATAGGCTCATGCAATTACGACGGTATAAATTACGGACTTTTTTACAGCGATTGGCATCTGGAAAATATAATTAAACAATTGGTAGGTGAAGTAAATCGATTGAATAGTAAAAAAATTCTAATCGGTGAATGCGGACATGCATCAAGGTCTGCTCATGATTTTGTACCTGTATTCGGCGGTAAAAAGAATTACCGGGTTATGAATTTTATGGAATATACCCTGGACTGTCTTAAGAAAGGAAAGATAAAATTAAATCCCGATATAATAACTCAAAAAGTTACTTACCACGACCCATGCAATATTGCCCGCTCAGGATGGATTGTAAATCAGCCGCGTGAAATATTGAAATCGTTTGCGAAAAATTTTGTTGAGATGGAACCTCACGGACAAAATAATTATTGCTGCGGCGGAGGCGGCGGACTTGTTTCAATTGATGAGATGCATGATTTCAGAATGGAAATCAGCGGATATGTTAAAGCAAAACAAATTGAAGCAACGGGTGCGGAAATCGTAGTTTCACCTTGCGCAAATTGCAAAAAGCAATTGAGAGAATTAGTTGAACACTACAAACTTCCTTGCAAGGTAGTCGGGCTGCATGATTTGATTTTGGAAGTGATTGAGATTCCCGGAGCTAAAACTCCTGAAGAACGTAAAAAGATGAAAGAGGAAATGGAAGTGATGTAGTGCTCGAAACTGGATGCTGGGCGCTCGATACTGGAAACTTGATTCTCGATACTCGTTGCTCGATACTCGATCTTTGATACTGAAATGATTTTGAATTCAGAATACAAGAGGTTATTTAATATCTATATAACATAGAACTCCTACGGAGTTCGGCTTTGGAATATACATTAGTTCTACAAACATTTGACTCCTAACGGAGTTATTGTATCTGTTCAATCTTCGCTCCGTAGGAGCGAAATGTTTGTAACAACAGAAAAACCCAAAATATTAGCAATCCGTTAGGAGTGCAATGTTCACTTAATATAAAAAGTATTTCTGATTTTTACTCATGTTTCGAAAATCGCATATCAAGTATCCGGAATCGAGAATCTGATTTTAAGATAGAGATAATTTCTAATCAAATAAACTTTTAATTAATGTTAAATAAATAAAGAGAAATATGGAACAATGGATTGACTTTGCAAAAGGCCCCTTATTTGCATTCACATTTTTAATAATGATTTTGGGATTGGCAAGACATTTTATGATTCAATTTTATTCGACTTTCATCTCGAAGGGGAAACGACTAAAGAATGTTTCATGGAAAAAAATTTTTTCCGATATGTTTACATGGGTACTTCCTTATAAACATTTGATAAAAGGTACGAGAATATTTTCAACCGTTTCTTTCATTTTTCATGTAGCTGCAATTTTAGTCTCAGTTTTTCTTATTGATCATATTGCATTGTGGGAAAGCTACCTGGGAGTGAATCTTCCGTCAATCGGCAGAGCATTGGCAGACATACTTACTTTAATTACAATCGGATGTATATTAATTTTAATTGCCTGCAGAATATTTGTAAGACGTCAAAGGGAGATGAGTAAAAAATCCGATTACATTTTATTGATAATGGTTCTCCTTCCGTTTCTCTTCGGATTTTTTGCAGTTCATCCCGCAGTCAATCCTTTTTCGTGGGATACTTCAATGCTGATTCATCTTCTTAGTGCGGAAGCTTTATTTCTGGTTATTCCGTTTACAAAACTTTCTCATATAGTTCTCTACTTCTTTGATAGACTATCACCTGTTCACTGGCAGTTAAAACCCGGAGCAGGAGACAAAGTTGCGGAAGCTTTGTTCGGAAAGGAGGCAAAAGTATAATGGATTCTATTTTAGTCGATGTTACAAAATGTATAGGATGTGAAAAGTGCGTAACGGCTTGTATTGAAAAAAATCATCTCAACCTGGAAAAATCATATTTCGACCGCGAAACTTCGAGAGACGGTTTATCTGCCGATAGATTCCTAAGCATAAAAAAAATTGAGGACGGACGCTTTGCAAGATATAGCTGTATGAATTGTGTAGATCCCGCTTGCGTTTCCGCATGTATTGTAGGAGGAATAACCAAAACTAAAGAAGGCCCGGTAATTTACGATCCCGATAAGTGTATTGGATGCCGTTACTGTATGCTTGCATGTCCGTTCCATATTCCGCGATATGAATGGAATCAAACAAAGCCCTTTATGAAAAAATGTAATATGTGTTATGATAGAATTATAGAAAATAAATTACCCGCCTGTGTTGAGGCATGTCCTCAAAAGGCACTTGTTTTCGGAGACAGAAATAAATTATTAAAGCGTGCCCGTTCTTTAATAAACAATAGTCATGGTAAATACTTGAATCATATTTGGGGACAAAAAGAATACGGCGGAACTTGTGTTCTGTTTATTTCCGATGTTGATATTACAAAATTAGGCTGGCCGGATAAACCTACCGTTCCTATTCCGGAACATACACAGCCTTTAATTAAAGAAACTCCCGTTATAGGTTTAACCGTTGGCGGAGTTCTTATCGGATTAAATTGGCTTGTTAAAAGGAAGAATGAAATAGCTGCCGAAAACAATAAATCTAATAATCAAACTAAAAAAAGAAAAAGTGAAAAGTAATGTTCAATAAAGCTAGAACTCTAAAAGATATCTTGTGGATTTTCGTATTTTTTGGAATAGTTGCATTGATATTCCGGTTGTGGTTCGGATTAGGTGCAACAACCAATTTATCCGATGCAGTACCGTGGGGATTGTGGAAGGTTTTAAATATGATCGCAGGAGTTGCACTTTCTACCTGCGGTTTTACAATCGGATTTTTGGTTTATGTATTAAAGATTGAAAAATTCAAACCGCTGGTTAAACCGGCAATACTTGTTGCCTTTTTAGGATACGGCTCATCATGTTTTGCTTTATTGCTGGATATAGGTCTGCCTTACCGTTTTTGGCATCCGCTAATTATGTGGAATGAGCACTCTTTTCTCTTCGAAGTATTCTGGTGTGTGATGTGCTATTTCTCG
>CAZHBJ010000179.1:0-6555 GCA_964530445.1 uncultured Ignavibacteriaceae bacterium | reverse complement strand
ATATTTTTATAAAGTCTGTCCAAAATAAGATTAATCCTCTCTAATCCCTGCCTGCCGGCAGGCAGGGCTCCCTTAAAAAGGGAGAGACTTATTTTCAATAAATCGTTGAATGTAAATGTTCTGACAGAATATTCATATTAAGTCATAATATTTTATAAGTCCTTCCCTTCTCAAGAGAAGGGTTGGGATGGATTTAATATATAAAGGGAAAGATTCAAATTTTCCTATTTCCCAAAACATATTTCTTTTTCAAAATTATAATGGACACTACTGATTATAATAAAATTTAATTTTTAATAAAATTATAGAGTAATTTCTTCACCGAATTTTAAAACCCTGCACTTCTTTCCCAAACCTTCAACCTTTTTCTTAAACTCTTCAGGGTCGGCGGTAATTACCGGGAAAGTATTGTAATGCATTGGTATGGCTAATTTGGGATTTATTAGTTCTACGGCTTTTACCGCATCCGTAATTCCCATAGTATAATTATCTCCAATAGGAAGAAGAAGATAGTCCACCGGGGTCATTTCTCCTATAAGCTTCATATCGTAAAAAAGACCGGTATCGCCTGTGTGATATAGATTTTTCCCATCGATTGTTAAAACGACACCTGCCGGGTTTCCCGCATACTGATTATCCGGTGTTTTGGAACCATGATGCGCTATGGTAAATTTTAATCTGCCGAAATCAAAATTATAACCGCCCCCTATATGCATGTTATGAGCCTTAAATCCATTTTCTATACAATAATTTGCCAGCTCGTCCACACAAATAAAAGTTGAATCGCATCTCTTCGCTATTTTAAATGCATCGCCTATATGGTCATTGTGAGCATGAGTTAAAATTATATAATCGGCATTAACATCACCGGATTTTACAGGTGAAGTAGGGTTGCCGTCCAAAAAAGGGTCAATTAAAATAACAATATTTTTATCCGTGGTAATTTGA
This sequence comes from uncultured Ignavibacteriaceae bacterium, assembly GCA_964530445.1. Lineage (GTDB taxonomy): Bacteria > Bacteroidota > Ignavibacteria > Ignavibacteriales > Ignavibacteriaceae > FEN-1297. Next base: position 5,607 of record CAZHBJ010000179.1, on the reverse strand, counting down.
AATGCTGAATGAGAAAAATATTTTAGTTTCATAACATCCTCCTATATTAAGATATCATTTTAACAAAGTCTTTCAGTTCTTTGCAGTGTATAAAATCCATTAATTCCAAAATCAGATTATCGTTTAAAAAAGACTTTTTTTCTTCAACTCTTTTTATAAATGAATTGATGGCTCCTGTTTTATTATTTGTACTAACTGATTTTATATTTTCAATTAAAACATCTAGGTCTCTTTTACTCCCTGTCAAATCCTGAAGACTTGAAATTTTTTTATAAAATACTAAAAATCTTTTCTTATCAAAACAGTCAAAGAATATCTCCATGTTGTAGCGCAATCTTCTTAAAGTAATTCTTATATCGTGAAGATTTTCAACAGATTCATCTGTTAAAAATTTTTTTATTGAAGCAACAAGTACTTTTTGCCTCTGCATTAAGACTATTTTCCCTGCATCCGCAAACGGAGTCTTGTTTTCAAGCCCCTTAATCTTCCACTTTCTGCTTTTTGCCATATTTTTAATTTAACAATACTTTTATAAAACCGTAAATGGTTTTAATCGATTTCATTTTGCTTTTTTCATTCCCGTAAATTGCGGGTATTTCAACAAATCCAATTTTATAATCATTTTTCGCTGCATTTATCAGCATTTCGCTTTCAGCTTCATAACCGTTATAAGCAGGCAGAATATTTTTTAATATTTCTGTTTTAAAAGCACGGAAACCGCATTGTGTATCGAGCAGTTGGGTTTTGGTTTTACGGCTCAACAAAAAAGAAGTAATTTTATTACTGGCAATTCTCTGCAGCGGCATTGAACCGGTATTGCCCAAACGATTGCCTGCAACAACATCATAATTTTTTAATCCGGATATCAATTTAGGAATAAATTCCGGCGGATGCTGAAAATCGGCATCGAGAGTAACCGTAAAAACGGTATTTAAACTTAAACTTTTTTCAAATCCCTTTTTAAGGGCAAATCCTTTGCCCATATTTTTTTCGTATGATATTAAAAAGACATTTTCACTGTTTGGGATTTTACTTAATGATCCGTCAATTGAACCATCGTTAACGGCAATCACCAAATCAACAAAATTTAAGGTTTGCAGAATGATTTTTTGAATTGTATCGCACTCGTTGTAAAAAGGAATAACGGCACAAACATTATTTTTCAGAGAAGAATTGCTCAATTACGCCTCTCCATCCTTTTAACTTAGGACTCTTGAAGGCTTTGTTTAAAATCTTTTTCAGAGCTTCTTTGGAGAGTCCCTTTGTCATTTTACCGTCTTCTGCAACGGAAATTGCGCCGGTTTCTTCGGAAACAATAACACTGATGACGTCTGCTTGTTCAGAAATACCGAGACCCGCTCTATGACGCATTCCCAGATGCTCTCCGTTTATAGTTGTGGTGGTTGATAATGGCAGAGTGCATCCTGCAGCCTCAACTACGTCGTTATGCACTATTACAGCTCCATCGTGCAGCGGCGATCTTGGGAAAAACAATGCTCCCAGAAGCGGAATGCTTATTTTTGCATTCATTAGCTCACCGGTTTCGGTATAACCCCGTATTCCAGTAGATTTTATAACTATTATCAAAGCGCCATGCTGCTTTTGAGAGAGTTCGAAAGCTGCGTCCGCAATAACTTCAGCACTCTCAAAAGTTTCCGATTTCACAAATAATCTGAAAAAAGGATTTCTCGCAACTATTACCAGCAGCCTTCTTATTTCCGGCTGGAAAAGAATGATGAATGCAATTACCCAAATATCGGTTATTAATTTTAAAAGATAGCTTAATGCTCTAAAATTTGCCGCACGGGACACAAAATAAAATAAAAAGATTATTATTAATCCCATGAAAATCTGTGCGGCGATAGTTCCCCTTAACGTTACGTAAAGTTTATATATAATAAACGTAACGATTGCTATATCGATTATATCGGTAAAAGAGACAGTTAAAAAACCTATTCTGAATAAATCAAACATCTAATTATTTATTAAATACAATTGTTTAGTAATCTGCAAACCTGCACTCCGTTTTTAACGTTATGAGTACGAATAATTCTCGCTCCGTTTTTTATTGCAATTGATTCCACAGAAGCTGTTGCAGTATCTCTTTCTTCAACTTCCAAATTTAATGTTTTTCCGATAAAAGATTTTCTTGAAACGCCTACGAGAATCGGATATCCGAGACTTTTAAAATCTTCAAGCCGTCGTATTATTTCGAAATTATCGTCAAAGCTTTTTCCAAAACCTATCCCGGGATCTACAAAAACATTTCTTATTCCTTTTTTAGAAGCATTCTGAGCCCTTTCGAAAAGGAAATTATAAATATCTTTTATCAAATTATCGTACCGGATATCTTTCTGCATTGTTTTGGGGATGCCTTTCATATGCATTAATACTACAGAAGCTCCATGCTGCTTTATTATTTCCGCCATATCCGGTTCCATTGTTAATGCGCTTATATCATTTACAATCTTTGCCCCGTGCAGCAGAGCTTCTTCGGCAACAATTTTTTTTGTTGTATCGATTGATATTATTGCATCCGGCTTTTTCGATAAAATTTCTTTTATTACGGGCATCACTCTATTTAATTCCACTTCAGCAGGAACTCCCTCGGAACCGGGTCGGGTAGATTCACCTCCTATATCAATAATATCCGCACCGTCTTCTATCATTTTAAGAGCATGTTTAACTGCAAGGTCTTTATCCTGATACTTGCCTCCGTCTGAAAATGAATCGGGTGTAATATTTAATATACCCATTACGTAAGCTTTATCAAAGTAAAACTGCTTATTCCCTATTTGGTAAAATCTTGTATTATATTCCTCATAGTTCTTAATTACATTTACTATTTTGTAGCCCAGGTCTTCATCACCGTTTGCCAGAATTTTTCTCGACAATTCTTTCATATTGCTGATTGAACCGGGAATAAAAAGATTAGTACTTTTCTTTTCGCTGTCAATATTTTTATAGCATATTTCATTTTCACTAAGAACAATTTTCTGTACTTTATTCGCTAATCTATCCGGTACATTACGAAGTTCAATTCCCAGCAGTCCGGGTTGATATACCTCTCTGTATATTTTATAACACGAACTGTATTTTTTAAATACGTCTCCAAAAGATAAATTGACTACCTGAATAACCAGAGATGATCCGCCGGTAAATCTGTTCATTATAAATAAAGAGTTTTTTTAATAATTAAAACAAATTTATGAATTAGAATATAATTGTAAGTGCTAAATTTTACAAAAATAATTAAAAGTATCGACCGTTGTTCGAAGCAAAAATTAAAGCTTTTAAGAATATTTTTATATTTATAATTATTACTCAAAGTAATTAATTGTCATGGTTCGACTCCGCTCACCACGACAATTAACTTGATTGAGATTTAGTTATTGCCTTTTAAATGAAACAATGTTCAATTCTTACGGTTAACTATGATTCAATTTTTTGATATGCTATTCTGCCGCCCAAAATAGTAGTCTCAACTTCATAATCGTTATTTAGAATAACTATATCAGCATCCTTACCTACAGCAAGAATACCCTTTTTATGATTGGTTTGTATTACTTTGGCCCCATTTAAAGATGCCATTCTTACTGCTTCCGTGAGCTTCGCATTTGCAGTTTCAACCATATTTTTAATAGCTATATTTAAAGTAAGAGTACTCCCGGCAAGCGTTCCGTCTGCCAGGTATGCTTTCTTAGCCTTCATATAAACTTTTTGATCTGCAAATTCATATTCGCCTTCGTGCATACCGCCTGCTCTTATGGAATCCGAAACTAGAATAATTCCGTTAGCTCCTTTTAATTTTATTAGTAATTCCATTACTGCCGGGTGAACATGAAGGGTATCGGCAATTAATTCAATTTTTAATTCGTTTCTAAGTAATGAACTTAATATAATACCGGGCTTACGGTGGTGAAATGGACGCATTGCATTAAACATATGTGTTACATGCGCCGCCCCGTTATCAATGGCAATTTCTATTTCATCGTACGTAGCCATTGAATGGCCGATGGAAAGGACTACACCTTCTTTAACAGCCGCTCTCATTACCGAATATGCACCGGGAAGTTCCGGAGCAATAGTCATTATTTTAATATATCCTTTGGAAGCTTCCCACAATTTTTCCCATGATTCTACACTTGGCTTCCAGAGATATTCTTCATTCATTGCCCCTTTCAATTGTTTATTTATGTAAGGACCTTCCATATGAATACCGCGAATATTCGATTCGGGATGGGATTCAATATAATCGGCCAGCCTGCGAAGGTCTTTTAATAATAATTTTTCAGGTTTGGCAAATAAAGATGCCAGCATAGAAGTGGAACCGTGTTCTAAAAAATATTTAGATACTATTTCAATACTATTTTCTTTATCATCGGCAAAACCGAAACCTGCACCGCCATGCACCAGCAGATCTACAAAGCCCGGACAAATATATCTTCCGCTTACATCATAAATTTCAGCTCCGTCCGGTATATCAATATCAGTTGATTTTCCTAATTCCGAAATAAAAGTATCTTCAATTAAAATGGTTCCGTTGTTAACAATTCTAAAAGGAGTGATAATTGTACCACCGACTAAGGCAAGAATTTTGTTTTTCAATTTTTTACTCATTCAGTTATTTTATCAGGTTTTTCAATTCGGTTGCTGCTGCCGATACATTATCCGCTTTAAAGATAGATGAGCCTGCAATAAATACATCACATCCTGCTTTTAGGGCTGGTTTTATTGTTTTATTGTCTATGCCTCCGTCAATTTCAATTAAAAAATTTGCATTTGTTTTTTTTCTTAATTCAACTGCATCTTTAACTTTATTTAACGAATTATTAATAAATTTTTGTCCGCCGAACCCCGGGTTTACAGACATTATCAGCACAAGATCCAAGTAACCGGCTACTTCTTTAAGAAACTCAACCGGAGTTGAAGGATTTATCGCAACACCGGCTTTCATTCCTAGTTCTTTAATTTTTGTTAATGTTCTATCAAGATGAATTACAGCTTCCTGGTGAACAGTTAATGAATTTGCACCCGCACCGGCAAAGCTCTCAAGATAGTTATCGACATTTTCAATCATCAGGTGTACATCCAGGGGCAGTTTTGTACATTTTCTTGCAGCTTTAACAATTATAGGACCGAAAGTAAGATTAGGAACGAAATGCCCGTCCATTATATCGCAATGGATCCTATCGGCGCCGCCGATTTCCGCAAGTCGTATTTGCTGAGTTAAATTAGAAAAATCGGCTGCTAATATGGAAGGGGCAAGAATTTTCATTACTGACCCGGATTTTGTTTATCGTTTTCCGAATCCGCTGCTTTTGTTACAAAAAGATCTACCGATTCTCCGGAATTTAATTTATTTCCTTTGCTGGGGTATTGATCGAGAACCGTATTAGGCAAGAGAGAAAACGATCTTTGATAATTAATTTTACCTACTTTTAATGAACTGTCCGCTAAAATTCTTTCAGCTTCATTCAATGATTTACCTATCAAATTAGGAACTGTTATACTTCCTATACCCTGCCCTATACTTAACGTAACTCCCACGGAACCGCCCTGCTTTATCTGGGTTCCGGCAGTGTACTGCTGATCGAAAATCATATC
>CAZHBJ010000178.1:0-6557 GCA_964530445.1 uncultured Ignavibacteriaceae bacterium | reverse complement strand
CAAGCGGAATGTACATTTACAGTTTAACCGCTGGTAATTTTAAATCAGTTAAAAAGATGATGCTGGTAAAATGATATTTTAACAAGTTAATTAAATCAGACCGTAGAATTTTGCTTTTAACTAATAAGTTAAAATTTTTCTTAGAGGATTTAATACTGCGAACATTCTCATCAATTTTTACAGCATAGATTGAAAAGAGAAATCTAATATTTTAGGCTTAACCAATCTTTCAAAATCTTTATAATTCATTTTGAATATTTCCGAATGAGAACATGCATTAAAAGCAATCTCTTCATTTTCCGATAGACTTTTTGAAACATAAACTTCAAGACCGTATAAATTGCCGAACGGCGGCATAGCGCCTACTTCACAATCCGGGAATTTGTCTATAAATTCTTGTTCATAAGCCAGTCTAACGTTTTCTCCGCTCATTACAGTTTTAAGAAGATCAAAATCTACCTTATCTGAAGCAGGCAGAACAGTCATAGCCATCTTTCCATCAATCTTTATTAAAACTGATTTTGCTAACTCTTTACCCGGTACGTGAGCCGAAGCAGCAACTTCCTGTGCTGTGTATGCAGATGAATGTTTGATAGTAATATATTTTATATTATTGCTATCTAAAAATTCTCTTAACTTTTGAACCGGCATAACAACCTCCTTAAAATATTTTTAAATTTCAGTATTAAAAAAATTAATACGTGAAACTGCGTTTTATTTTGAGCTTAAAGAATAACCGTTTAAGAAATAATCAAACAAGTATGTTTACTTTTTCTTCAACTTCTTTTGTTAATTCTAGAAAGTGTTTATAAGGAATTGCAATTAAGCTCTCTGCTTGGAAAGCACCGTTAGACATGCTTATCATTGAAACTTTAGCAGCGGTTTCTTCATCCGGCGCTTCATAAATATCGAGGAAATCGTATGGTCCCAAGAGTGCATAATGCGCAACAAACTTAACTTCGGGACACTTCTTTTTTACCTGGTCAAGCCAGGCACGTCCAAGTTGGGTTCTGTTTTGAATTTGTTTGGCAACATCGGGAGAAAGTTTAGTCATTAAAATAAATGTTTTCATGGCCTATCCTCCTGTGTATGGAATTACTTTTTAATTAAACCTTTAATCGGTTTGTAACCATACATCTTAAGCCGCTGAAAAATACCGGATGGTTTAAGGTGTTAATGTATTAACTTATTCCTTGGAGATAATATACATCCAAAGGTTGAAAAATTCAAAGCTAATCGTAATAGACTTTCATTTTTTTACAGTTTCATTGAACATTTCGATTTTTTAATATTAATAGAGCCTGCAAATTTTCATATATAAATATTACCATTCATTTAGTTATTTAACCATTATTAATTTTTTTTTAATAGAATAACTTAAAAAAGGATAGATTTGTTTCTGAGCTTTATACCCAAAAGGTATACTAAAAAATATAAAATCCGAATTAATTATAGGTGAAATTATGAAAACCATTCATATATTGACTGTTTTATCAGTTCTAGTTTTCTCAGTCTCAATTTTTGCAGGGGGCAATATGTTAAAAAATGATAAGGATGGAATTGAACAAGCAATTACTAATTATGTTAAAAGTGTTGACAGCAGAAATACTGATGAGTTATCTAAAACTTTAATGTCATCAGGGTCGGTCATTACCGTAAACAATATTACCAATAAATTGGATCATTATTCCGGAAATCAATTTATTAATATGGTTAAAAACGGACAAAAAGGCGGCTGGGTAAGAAATGTTGCCGTTAATTCTGTTGAAACCGAAGGAAATACTGCTACCGCTAAAGTTGCAATTACCGATGCAAGATTAAAACAAATAGGATTCATTACACTTGTTAAGGATAACGGTAATTGGAAGGTTGCCAGTGAAGTAACTACACTTGAATTAAACAAATAGTTTTTATTTAAAAATTTTTCAAATGGCGTATTCATTAAATCATTAGTGAATACGCCTTTTTCATTCCTTTTAACCGACGTATAAAATATTTTTAACTGAGATTGATCGGTTATAAAACCTACGATAAAATTTTGAAATTAAAATTATTCGGAAATTTCAACTCTTTTTGCAGCTTTCTTTTTATATTTTAAGAAGAGAAGGGGAATTATAATAATAATGGTTATTACGGCTCCGGCTAAAAAGTCATCGGTTATTCCGCGCACAAATGCCTGGGCAGTTAGATTTTGCACAATCAGTATTTTTGCTCTTGTTATCACCTGGCTGCCCGCTCCTCCTAAGGACTGCTGTACAAAATTTTGAAGACCATGTGTAATATGTTTGAATTCTGCTGAATAAGGATTAACAGACTGGCTGTACATTGCAGTATGGAAAATTACTCTTCGCGTAAGCATTGTTCCCAAAATAGCTACGCCAAAACTTCCGCCGACTTGTCTTATTGTATTAAACAAGCCTGTAGCTTGTGCCATTTTTTCTTTTGGAATATTGTTGATTGCAATTGTGCTTAACGGGATAAACATAAATCCAAGTCCGAAACCTCTGATAATTAATGGCAGCAGAATTTGACCGTATTCCGTATTTAGCGACAAATCTTTGTATAAATACATACTTAAAAATGTTAATATAATTCCTATTGAAATCGGGATTTTTGGATTTAATTTATCTGTCATTTTTCCTGCGATTGGAGACATAATAGCCTGGATGATTCCAACAGGGAAAAACACTAGGCCTGCTTGCAGTGCAGTGTAGCCAAGGGAATTTTGCAGAAAGATCGGCAGTAAAAATGAATTTCCAAAGAATGCCAAACCGAAAATGAAGAACATTATATTCGATAACCCGAAGTTACGGTTTTTTAATATTCTTAAATCAAGTATCGGATTTTTACAAGTAAGTTCTCTCGAAAGAAATACAACAAAACTTATAAAGGCAATAAAGAAACATGCTAATATAAAATTGGAAGTCCAGCCGCCTGTATTCCATGAAGAATTGCCGTCGGATAAGGCTAACAAAAGAGTTGATAGAAATAAAGTCATACTGATAAGACCAACCATATCAAATTTGCCTCTTCTTGGAATTTTATATTCCTTTAGAATAATCCATGAAGCTGCAATACCGATAGTTCCGATAGGTACGTTAATATCGAAAATTGCATTCCAGCTAAATCTATCAATAAGGTAGCCGCCGAACATTGGGCCGAGAGAAATAGATGCTGCTGCAGCGATTCCCCAAAATCCCAAAGCAAATCCTCTTTGTTCCGGAGGAAATTCCCTGGTTATAATTGCCATACCGACAGGCATTATAAAACCGGCACCTGCACCTTGAATTACTCTAAAAAATATGAGCATATTTTCATTTGCTGCAAGGCTGCACAGTAATGAACCGGCGGTAAAAAGAATTAAACCGAGGTTGTATGTATTTTTATAACCAAGATGATCTGCAATCCAACCGGATGATGGAAAGACAACCGAACGTATAAGCAGATATATAGTTAATACCCACTCAATTTTGTCTACGCTTACGCTAAATGCCGCCATCATTTTAGGCATTGCAACGTTAACAATTGAAGCATCAAGAACCGATATAAATGTACCGATCATAACGACTGCAAGAACGAGCCATTTATAATATGACCGCTCATGCAGGTCTGAAAAATTTATTGAAGAACCATTAACCATTTTTTTCTAATAACTAAGTGAAAACCTGTTTAATCTTTTTCTTCAAAAGATAACCGGGTTGCTGTTTCAACACCATGCAAAGTTTCGGGAATTATTCCGAGGCTTTTATATATGGGCCTTATAAGTTTTCGTAATTTCGGAAGATTTATTAAGAAATAAATCGAGCCCATCAGGCAAAAAATACCGCCAATAATCAAAGTTAAAGAAGCACCGATTAATCCGGCGGCAGCACCTGCAAGTAAACTTCCGAACGGTGCAATTCCTCTAAAAGACATGGCGTATAAACTCATTACTCTTCCGCGTTTATTATCTTCCACTAATGTTTGCAAGAGTGTATTGCTGCCGGCAAGTTCTATCATCATTCCCAAGCCTGTGATGAACATGAATAAAATTGAAATTAAAATTACATGCGATAAAGCAAAAGCAACCAGACCAACTGAGAAGGCAATTGTTGCATAAGCAATAATTCTTCCTAGTCCCAGGACGCTTTTCCTGTTCATTAAATATATTGCACCTGTTAAAGCTCCCAAACCGGACGCACCCATAAAGAAGCCGAACATATCTGCTCCGCCGTTAAAAAAGTTTTTAACGAAGACAGGCGCTAAAATTCTTATTGGTGTTCCCATAAAACTAACTAGAGCTAATAAAAGTAAAAGAGCCTTTATAGGGGCAAATCCGAAAGCATAATTTACCCCTTCTTTTAATTCGTTAAAGGTATTTTTCTTTTTTGAAGGAATAATTTTATGAATTACATCCATTTTAAGAAGAGATATAATTACCGCAATAAAGCTGATAGCATTTAAAAGAAAACACCAGCCTTCGCCGAAAAGTGAAATTAAAATACCCGCAATAGCCGGTCCTATTAAACGTGCGGAATTTACCATGCTTGAATTCATCGCTATTGCATTACCGAGGTCATCACGGCTATTGCCCACCATATCAACCATAAAAGATTGCCGGGTGGGCATATCTATCGCATCTAAAATTCCCTGGATTATACTTAATACAATTATTTCCCAGACGAGAATCATGTTGGCTAAAACAAGGAAGGCAAGTACAAAAGCCTGCAGCATGGAAAGAGCTTGTGTATAGATTAATATTTTATGTTTATCAAGACGATCGGCAAAAACTCCAGCGAACGGTGTAACAATTAACAGAGGGATTTGGCCTGCAAATCCGACTACCCCTAAGAGGAATGCAGAATTTGTGAGCCGGTATACGAGCCAGGTTAGCGCAATGCGCTGCACCCACGTTCCTATTACCGAAAGCCCCTGTCCCCCGAAATATAATCTGAAATTTTTATGTTTTAATGCCCGCAGTGCGGTAAAACGATCAATTAATTTTCCGAAAGAATCATTCTTGTTTTTTCCCATATTTATCTTTCTTGCTCAGTACAAGCTAATCTTCAAATCATACACTTTACCGAATTATAATCATTTTAATCTTATTGAAATCTTTTATCTCTTACAATTTTAGATATTTCAGTTTAAAACCGGATCTAAAAATTTTCTCTTAGAACTTTTATTGTAAAAATATTTTTAATATTCTTAATCTGAATTTTATCTAATTATATCTCCAACAGATTCTCTTAAAGAATAAGTATTTATTATATTTTGAAAAATAACCCGCAGATGTAAAAACTCGGCTTCGGTTAAAGATGTTTCCGCATCAAGTAAATCGAGATTTGTTATTACTCCGTTTTTGTATGATGCCTGCGCTCTTTGAAGTGCTTGTTTTGCTTCTTCAACCTGCAGTTCGGTACTGCTTAACTTTGCTCTGCTTGTTTGCAGTTCGGAAATTGCCTGCTGAACCTGGGTTTTTATTTCTCTTTTCAATACTGTAATATGCGAATCATTTGCATTCAGGTTTGCTTCAGCTTCTTCAATCTTTGCATCTTTTCTGTTCCCGTTAAAGATTGGAATATTGGCTGATATTCCTACAGCCCAATTGCCTCTCAATACATCAAGATCAGGCATTAAACCGTTCTTTATTCCGTAACTTGCCATTGCATTAAGGGTCGGCGAATCACTTAAAGAAGCGGCATTTTTTTGCAATTCAATAGAATTTATTGCGTCGTTTGCTATTTTCAATTCTTCACGTTGAGCATAAGCTTGAGCGAGTAAAGAATCGCTGTTAGCAGATTGAGAGATTAACGAAAGATCTCCCTGCAGATTTATTGGAGCATTGGAAGATAATCCAAGGAGACTTCTTAAAGCAATTTTTTGTTTAGCGATTTCATTTTCTATATCAACTTTTTGATTTTGAGCGGATGCAACTCTTACTTTAGTCGTCAAAATATCAAAATCCGTAGCACTTCCGCTTTGAACTTTTTTCTTTGTTATTTCCAAATGGGATTCCAAAGTGCTGATCTGATCGTTCTTCACTTTAAGACTTTTTTCAAGAAATAAAATAGAATAGAATATATTTACGGTTTTATATGATAAACTGTTTTTAACATAATTTATTTTTTCTTGCGCAGTGAGTTTATAAGATTTAGTCAGATCCACAAGGGCTTTTCTCATACCGAAATCAAAAATATTATATCGAGCGCTAATGTGTGCATCATAATTGTTTCCGGGGAATAAACGAAACGACTCATTACCGAAAGCTATTGTAGATATTGGCCCGAGCCTTGTGTAAGATAAATCGGCACTAACATCCGGATAGTCAAAACTTTTCTGTTCTTTAATTTTGGCCGATGCAGCATTTACTTCAGCCTCCGCTTGATTTATAAGAGGCTGATTTTTCAATGTAAGCTGAATAGCTTTATCTAGTGTTAAAGGTCCGCTTAAAGAATTTTGAGAATAAGAAATTCCCGCTGCGGATATAATAGTGATAATTACTATGATGATTATATTTTTCTTCATATCAAATTTTTTCTCCATTGTCGTAAATAAGAATTATTCCATGACTTCAA
>CAZHBJ010000177.1:0-6605 GCA_964530445.1 uncultured Ignavibacteriaceae bacterium | reverse complement strand
AATAGTAGGTCAATATAATAGAACTCTTATTTTGGCATATATATTGTCAGTGTTGGAGCGATTTGGTAATTTTGAAATTGTATTAAAATTAAATGAATTATTTAAATTCTTGACATTACTTAAGGCTTGTCTTAATTTTTCACGAAAAAATTATAATAAAAAATGTTAACAGAATTCGGTAAAATTTTTGCGTTCATGATGATAGCGGGTGTCTTTGTAATTATTGCAATAATTGCCGCTAAATTTATTCGTCCCGCTAGACCTACTAAGGAAAAATTACTCACTTATGAATGCGGTGAAGATGCAATAGGTACTCCATGGGTAAAATTTAATATTAGATTTTATGTTGTAGCACTTATCTTTTTAATCTTTGATGTCGAAATTGTATTACTTATTCCCTGGGCATTGGTTTATAAGGAGTTCGGGTTCGGAGGATTTTTGGTAGGCGCCATATTTCTATTCTTATTAGGTTTAGGTATGGCTTATGAATGGCGTAAAGGAGATCTTGAATGGGCTCGGCCTAAAATTGAACCGCCGGTCTTAAAGAAAAAAATAATACAAGAAGAAAAAGTAGAAGTTTTATAAAAGATATTTTGGAATAAAATCTATTAAAATTAAATTTTTCAAAATATCAAGTAATTAAAAACAATAAAAAGAATAATATGGGTTTATTAGATCAGCAATTTACAAAAGAAAGCATAGTTGTAACTAAAGTTGGAGATTTATTGAATTGGGCCAGGCTTTCTTCTCTCTGGCAAATGGGCTTCGGTTTAGCATGCTGCGCAATTGAAATGATGGCAACCTCTGCATCTCACTATGATTTTGATAGATTCGGAGTAATTCCGCGCCCCTCTCCACGCCAGTCCGATGTTATCATTATATCGGGTACGGTTACACTTAAAATGGCAATAAGAATTAAAAGACTTTACGAACAAATGCCTGACCCGAAATATGTTATTTCCATGGGCAGTTGTTCAAATTGCGGCGGACCATATTGGGAGCACGGCTACCATGTACTAAAAGGCGTGGATCGTGTAATTCCAGTTGACGTATATGTTCCAGGCTGCCCTCCTCGCCCCGAAGCTTTGCTGGAAGGCTTATTAAAGCTGCAAGAAAAAATTAGAAATGAATCTTTGGTGAAAAAATCAGCATGAAAACTCCTGAAGAAGTATATAATATTTTAAAAGAGAAATTCGGCGATGATATTATAGAATTCGCCGCTTCACAGCCAATCGAACCTTTTATAGTTGTGAACCCGAAACAAATAGATAAAATCTGCCGTTTTCTTTTTGATGATGAAGAACTATCATTTAATAGTTTAATGAATCTTTCCGGAGTCGATGACTCAAACGGTAAAAAGTCTAAAGACGAAAACGGAAACGATATTATAGAAGGTGCAACTTTAAGTGTTTATTATCATTTGGAATCTACAAAACATAGACACAAACTCGTATTAAAAGCTTCCGCGCCCACAGAAAATCCCGAAATTAATTCCGTCGAAAGTATATGGCGACATGCCGACTGGCACGAACGTGAAGCATATGATTTACTTGGAATTATATTTTTGAACCATCCGGATTTAAGAAGGATTCTTATGCCGTATGATTGGGATGCAGGATATCCGCTAAGAAAAGATTATAAAGATCCGGAATTTTATCAAGGTATGAAGGTACCATATTAATTAATAATTGAATTAAGCTATGGCTCTTAAAACTGAACAGATGGTATTAAATATGGGTCCTCAACACCCTTCTACACACGGTGTTTTGAGACTCGAAGTTGAACTGGAAGGTGAAATAATCCAAAGCGTTCATCCGCATATCGGTTATCTGCATCGCTGCTTTGAAAAGCATGCCGAAGCTATGACTTATCCTCAGGTTATTCCGTATGTGGATAGAATGGATTATCTCGCTTCTATGTATAACGAATTCGGATATGTAATTGGCGTTGAAAAATTATTGGGAATTGAAGTTCCGGAAAGAGTTGAATATATCAGGGTAATTATGGGAGAGTTACAGCGAATCGCCTCCCACTTGGTTGCTATTGGTACGTATGGATTGGATATAGGAGCCTTTACTCCTTTCCTTTATTGTTTTAGAGATAGAGAAAAGATTTTAAATTTATTTGAGATAACCAGCGGCGCCAGGCTTCTCTATAATTATTTCTGGGTTGGCGGTCTCTCGCATGATCTGCACCCGGATTTTGTAAGACTGGCTAAAGAATTTGTTAATTATTTTAAACCCAATATAAAAGAATTAAACGACCTATTAACGAATAACAGAATTTTTATTGATAGAACTGCTAATGTAGGTGTACTTCCTTTAGAAACGGCAATTAATTATGGAATTACCGGACCGAATTTACGAGGCAGCGGCTTGAAGTGGGATTTAAGAAAAGACGACCCGTACTCTATTTATAATAAATTTGATTTCGATATTCCTACCGGCGAAGGTTTAGTAGGAACCGTTGGCGACTGCTGGGATAGGTATTATATAAGAATACTGGAAATGGAACAAAGCCTTAGAATTATTGAACAGGCTCTTGATCAGCTGCCGGAAGGCGATGTTACATCCGCAATTCCTAAAAGAATTAAACCGCCTGCAGGACAAGTATATTCAAGAGTTGAGAATCCTAAAGGTGAACTCGGTTATTTTATTATTAGCGACGGTTCATTAAATCCTTTCAGAGTTAAAGTTCGAGGACCGTCTTTTGTACATTTAGGTGTTATGAACGAATTATGCAAGGGTCACATGGTTGCCGATGTAATTGCAATCCTTGGAAGTATCGATATAGTATTGGGAGAGGTTGATCGATGATATACCAATTTTTTTATAGTGTTACCGGCAGTTATTTTATTGCGGATATTATTCAGAGTTTATTGCCTTTATTCATTTTTATTTTACCATTTGCGCTTTTTGCAGTTTGGCTTGAAAGAAAAGTTTCTGCTCATATGCAGGATCGTTTAGGACCAATGAGAGTTGGTTATCACGGAGCTTTACAAACAATAGCAGATATTGTTAAGTTAATTCAAAAAGAAGACATTGTCGCTACGGAAAACGATAAGCCTTTGTTCAATATTGCCCCTGTACTTGTATTTATTGGAACATATGCCGCTTTTGCCGCTATCCCATTTTCCAGCGCTTATATAGGTTCTAATATCGATCTAGGTATTTTCTTTATAGTAGCAGTTTCGGGATTTGTTGTTGCCGGTATTTTAATGGCAGGATGGTCTTCAAACAACAAATATTCGCTGCTCGGGGCTATGCGTTCCGCTGCTCAAATTATCAGCTATGAAATACCTACAGTGCTTGTTATAATAACTATTATAATGATAACCGGTACTCTTAACTTACAGACTTTAAGCAACATGCAGACCGGTCATTTTTGGAACTGGATGATTTTAGGCGGGCCCGGTCTCGGTATATCAAAATTCCTTTTAATTCCTTTTATGATTGTCGGCTTTGTAATTATTTACATCAGTACGCTGGCAGAAGTAAACAGAACGCCTTTTGATATTCCCGAAGCAGAATCAGAGCTTGTGTCCGGATATCATACCGAATATTCCGGGATGAAATTCGCAATGTTTTTCTTAGCAGAATATGCAAATATGTTTGCAGTTTCTGCAATTGTTGCGGTTTTATTCTTCGGAGGCTATCAATCCCCTATCGGCTATTTGGGTAATCTTTTACATATGCATTGGCTCATACCAATTGAACAATTATTCTGGTTCACAACAAAAGGTATTTTCTTTGTATTTGTTCAAATGTGGCTGAGATGGACATTGCCGAGATTAAGAGTAGATCAATTGATGGCAGCTTGCTGGAAGTATTTAATCCCTCTGGCATTCGTTAATTTAATTATTATCGGTTTAATAACATTGTTATAGTAATATGAAAAAATATTTAAATAACATTTGGACTGCTGTTGTAACAATATTAATCGGAATGAGAGTTACTTTTAAACACTTATTCGTTCCGGCGGTTACAATACAATATCCGGATGTTAAACCTCAATTACCTGAAAGAGAAAGAAATCGTCTTTATGTTAATATGGATGACTGCATCGGATGCGACCAATGTGCGCGTGCATGTCCCGTAAATTGTATATCAATTGAAACCGTTAAAGGTATTCCCGGCGAAGATTTAGGAAAAACCTCAAATGGGAAACGTAAGGCATTATGGGTTACTAAATTCGATATAGATTTTGCCAAGTGCTGCTACTGTCAGTTATGTGTTTTCCCATGTCCAACGGAATGTATTTACATGACGGATGTATATGAATTTTCCGAATATGAAAGAGGTAATCTTTTATATGATTTCGTAACTCTTACTCCGGAAGAAAGAGAAGAAAAGAAAAACAATTATGCAAAATTTGAAGCGGAAAAGGCAGCCGAGAAAGCTGCAAAAGCTGCTGCTTCAAACAACCCTACTGAAAAAAAGGGATAATGAAATTATGAATGTTTACGATATAATATTTTACTTATTTGCCGCAATAACATTAATCTCTGCATTCTTTGTAGTTACTAGCCGCAACATAATTTATTCGGCATATTATCTGCTTTTTACCTTTTTCGGAATTGCGGGAATTTATGTCCTGCTGGGCGCCGATTTCATAGCCATAGTCCAGTTGGTTGTATATGTAGGGGGAATATTAATCCTTCTGTTATTCGGCGTTATGTTGACAAATAGAATTACAAATGTTCAAATAAAAACCGGCACTGTAAAAGTGCTGCCTGCGGCGATAGGAGTTGCAGTTTTTGCCGGAATTCTTGCTGCCGCGCTGCTTAAAACCAGTTGGAAAACAATTAATTCTGTAACTCCTTCTTCAACTGCACATAGTATTGGAATGCTGTTAATGCAGCAATATGCCGTTGTTTTTGAATTGTTAGGAATAATCTTGTTAATTGCGCTTGTGGGAGCAGCTTCCATGGCGCGTAAATAGTGGCCTAACCCACCCCTTCCCGAAGGGAAGGGCTTTTGAAAATTTTGATAAAGAATAATTAAGTTAATTATTATGATACATATAGGTTTAAATCATTTTCTTTTTGTCAGTTTAATACTTTTCTCATTAGGTATATTCGGTATTGTTACCAGGAAAAATGCCGTAATGGTTTTAATGGGTATTGAACTCATATTGAATTCGGCAAACATAAATTTTATTGCGTTTGCCAAGTACGGCAACTTCGGATATCAAGGTCAAATAATGGCGTTGTTTGTAATCATTCTTGCTGCTGCAGAAGCTGCCATTGCGTTAGCCATTGTATTAAATATTTATAAAACTTTTTCAACAGTTAATGTTGATGAAATCGATACTTTAAAGGACTAGAATTTATGTCGGAATCAGTTCTGATCCAATTAGCAGAAATAATACTTTTTCTTCCGCTTATAGGATTTATTGTTACTCTTTTATTCGGGAAGAAAATTAAATATGTATATAAATTTGAAAATGTAATCATCGTACTGACTTTTGTTTTGGCTGTTGTATTAGCCTATTTAAAGTTGAGTTATTTCCCAAACCAAAAAGCAGTCGGAGAAATAACCTGGATAAATATGGGTAACCTTCCTCTTTTCGGTAAGGTCCATATCGATCTTGGAATGATGGTAGACAATATAGCCGCACTTATGATTGTTGTTGTTACTTTAATAAGTATGCTGGTTCATATTTTCTCTATTGCTTACATGAAGGGAGATAAAAGATATAACAGGTATTTTGCATACCTGGGTATTTTTACTTTCTCGATGACGGGTATCGTTTTTACTCATAACTTACTGATGATGTATGTCTTCTGGGAATTAGTCGGCTTATCTTCATATTTGCTAATAGGTTTTTGGTTCGAAAAGAAGTCTGCCGCCGATGCCGGTAAAAAAGCTTTCATTGTTAATAGAGTCGGTGACATAGGAATGTTCTCCGGAATATTAATTTTATTTTTCACTTATCATACATTTACATTCGATACAATATTCCATCAAATTTCATTAGGTCATATTCCCTTCCATAGTGAATTTTGGCTCACTGTAACCGGAATTTTAATTTTTATGGGAGCAATTGGAAAATCGGCTCAGTTTCCTTTACATGTTTGGCTGCCGGATGCTATGGAAGGTCCCACACCTGTAAGCGCTTTAATTCACGCCGCTACCATGGTTGCCGCAGGCGTTTATTTGGTTATTAGAGTCTTCCCTATTCTATCAGGCGGAGCTTTATTTTTCATTGCTATTATCGGAGCTTTATCGGCTTTAATACCGGCAACTATAGCAATAACACAAAACGATATTAAAAAAGTCCTTGCTTACTCAACTATAAGCCAGCTTGGATATATGGTATTAGCATTAGGTGTCGGGGCATATTCTTTTGCTTTCTTCCACTTAATGACACATGCTTTCTTTAAGTCCTTATTATTTTTAGGATCAGGTTCTGTAATCAATTCAATGCATCATGAACAGGACATTAGAAAAATGGGCGGCTTAAGAAAGAAGATGCCGATTACTTATATAACTTTCTTAATTGCATCACTTGCTATTTCAGGCATACCGTTAACATCTGGATTTTTAAGCAAAGACGGAATATTAGCAGGCACTTATGCCTTCGGCGCATTAACGGGAAATTGG
>CAZHBJ010000176.1:0-6694 GCA_964530445.1 uncultured Ignavibacteriaceae bacterium | reverse complement strand
ATTAATAGACCAAATCCAAGGAATAAATATAACGTACTCAATACCATTATTTTAACTTTATATTTCATTTCATTACCCTCTTTCAATGAACTTCTTTATAATCATACATTTCCAAGAACATTTCATAATATCATTTATCTAAAAACTCTAATTACATTTATTAGACGTTCGTTTAAAGGCTTTGGTTTGTTAATTAAAATTATATGTATCCCATATCAACTAAGATTTAAAAAGCTAATGGAAACAGATAAAACCATCGGTATAATAAAATTTTTTATTTGATTTCAATTTCAAAATCCTCATTCTCCCATTTTTTTGGTTCCGGCCAATAAAATGTAAATTGAATTTTGCTTCCTTTCTTTAATTTATCGGACATGATATCAGCATAATAAATTTCTAATCCGGAATTACTTGCAGGTATATCCTGAAAAGTTTTCCATCCGTCATAAGACCATCGAACCTGTGCTTCGGCCAAGGTTTCAACCCTTAATATTTTTCCGTAACTCATTTCTCTGCATTTATTATTAAAACTCCAAAGCGCAAATTTTGATGTCCTTTTTTCTTCAACATACCGTTTGTAAGATTGAGGCGGTAAATCGAATATATTTTTATCTTTTAAAGAACGGCTCAGTTTAACATATTCGGCATGAGCCCAAACCAGCGGCATCGCCGAACCCGAAGGTTTACCTAAAAATAATTCTCTATCGGGAATATCGCTTGAATCCCACACCTGCTCAGGTATCATTCCGCCGTCATTTGAAAAATTTTCCAGTGTTCTTAATAAACTTTCCGCATTTTTAAAATTTCCGGCGGCTAACTCATAATGTGCCCGTTCGCCGGTTAGCAAAGGCCAAGCCCTGCCAATTCCGGTTCCGTCAAACGGTCCTCCGTTCTCGTGCTCTCCGTACCCGTCATCGTTATATCTATGCCATGCCGGACCGTAAGGTGTGTCAGCTTTTAAAAGAGCATCAATTACTTTTATTGTATTTTTAATTTTAGGATCATTGGCATCCCTCAACCCGAAACGGACAAGTGCAAGAGCATCGGGGCTTATGATATGAACTGCTTCCTCCCGATCAGAACCGGGCGGACGATTCTTAATCGGTACAAATCCGCCGGTTGGCGAAGACGCATCTGCAACTTCCTGAGCGGAGATTCTAACATAATAGCCTTCAACACCAATTTTGTTTGCCAGATCTGAACCTGATGCGTAAGTCCATTTCTCAATATTTGAATTCCAGCTATCTGCAATATCTCTTAAAAATGATGCGGAATTTTTTTCATAATTCATATCCGCAAATTCAGCAGCTACCAATAATGCGGGAATTTCCACAGCTAATGTAAAAGGTGAATAGCCTGCATCTTCTTCCCACCTATCCTGCTGTGTAACAGGGCCATTGCAAACAAGATACGAAGCAGCTTTTTTTATCATCGGCCAGAACTTAACAATATCTTTTTTATTCAAGGCGCCTTTGCGAAATGCAAGATCAATCAGAAGAATCGGAAATGCGGTTTCGTCCATCTGTATTCCCTGCCAGTAAGATGAGCCGTCTAGCCACATATTTTGCGACCAATGTCCGTCCTTTTCCTGAGTACTAATTAAAAAATTTATAACGCGTTTTGCATCATCAAAAGCATTTAACGCAAGTAAGCCTCCTGCAGCTTCCGCAAGGTCTCTCGGCCAGACAAGATGATAACCTCCGAGATCATCATCTCCTTTATTAAAGCCCCAAGGAATTGAAAGACTGGCTATTAAACCCCCCGGGAAACGTTTAGCTTCATGAATACGCAAAACGGATGCACTTATTAATTCCAAATTTTTATTATTCCCTTTAACATTGACTAAGTCAAGATTTTTATACCATTCTGTCCATTCATTTATATAAATTTTTTTTGATTCGTTGAAATCATCGAGTATGCTTGCTTTGGCACGCTGCCCGGCTTCAGCCCAATTTTGACCGAAACCGATAGCAATTACAAATTCGTTCTTTTCGTTTTGCGAAATATCAACCTCACCCGTTAAAGCAATATTTCCATTTTCAGCTTTATTATAGTTTGATGTTAATTTTTTATTCTGACGAAGGTCTTGCCAGCCGTCCGAAGATCCGGCAAAACCGATAGAACAGTTTTTCCACGGAATTGAGCATGCAACTGCCATTGCAATTCCATCTCTTTCTGCGAACATCATCGGAGTTCCTTTATAATCGCCCGACCAGCCTGTATTTCCGGCACCGTGATTTCCAAGATGCGGCGAAATAATGAAATAAAGATTCAATGAATCTTCATCTTTTAGTTGATTATTAAAAGTTACTTTTTGAAGTACGCAATCACGGAAAGGATCGGCAATTATTTCTTTTATTATAGAATACCTTTTTAATTCACAGGAATTAGTCAGCTTATATCCCGGTACACCTTTGGCTAAATATTCAACTTTACATTCGGTATTTCTTTTTTCTTCCGAAAAGAAATCCTTACCGTCTGTAACAATAAACCCGGCATCGCGTGTGCATGCTTGATCTAAGCGGGGATAATAGATTTCGTTTAAGATACCATGGCTGATTGTAAACCATACTCTGCTAGATTTATTTAGTGCAGTACCCACACCGCTTTTGGCGCTTGAAGTCCACTTTGCGGGTATTCCCGGCCAGCCGGGAGCGAATTTAGTTTTTTCATTCATAATTTTTTTTAATTTTATTTAGTTTGAAGTAACCTTCGTGGTTACAGTTTATATTTAGCGTACCTAACCTTGAAGGTATTTAATGAAATGAATATATAAATTTATGTACAAAACCTTTATGCCGAACATAACTTTGAATCGAAGATATTCCGGTTAATTATTATTGCCGGATTAGATAAAATCAGACTACAAACATTTTCTTATTTCTAAATTCCTGCTGCGATCCTAAAAAAGTAATTATACTTTCCCGGTTCAATACTCCTATAACTTCTTCACTTGCAACTACCGGCAGTTGATTGACTCCGTCTTTATCCATTTTTAATAATGCATCCCATAAAGGAAAATCAACATCAACTTTTTCGGTTTCAATATCGGGAATCATTGCTTCGGTAACACTTGTATTAGGCCATTTAGTTTGAGAAATATTTTTTATTTGATGCAGGGTAATCATTCCGATAAACTTGTCATCCTTTTTAACCATCAAGCTTCTTCTACCTATTCCGAGGAAATGATTATCAATAACTTCCTGAAGCGTAGAATCATAAGGAACAATACCGTAGTCCCTGCTCATAGCTTCATAAACAGTGTGGCCTGTTAAATGATCCTGCAAATACTGCTGATGCAATTGAGACATAGCCGCACTTTCTAGAAACCAGCCGATAAATGCAATCCACAATCCCCCGCTCATATTTCCGCCGAACATCTGCAGCACGCCGAAGAAAATAAACATGAATCCGAAAAACCTTCCAACAATAACGGCAATGTAAGTTGCTTTGTGAAGATTGTGCGAAACTCCCCATATAATTGCTCTAAGCACACGTCCGCCGTCAAGCGGGAAACCGGGAATTAAATTAAAAAGTGCAAGAACAAAATTTATAAAGGCAAGATATTCAAAAAGAGCAAAAAGAGAATTTACCCCGCCGGATATCACTTTCAATAAATAAAATACTCCGGCTAATAAAAAACTTACAATCGGCCCGGCAATGGCAATCCAGAATTCGGCAATAGCTTTAGGTGGTTCTCCGGCAATTTCCGCTACACCTCCGAATAAGAACAGAGTAATTTGTTTTACTTTTATTTTATAATAAATTGCTAAAACCGAATGACCTAATTCATGAAGCAGTACGCTTACAAATAACATTATTGAAGTTACGGCACCAACTATCCAGTATTCAATTACCGGCCATTGTTTAAATTCATGAGGAAAATAATTTACGGCTAAACTCCAGGTCAGCAAAACAAATATTAGGAACCATGTATAATCCAGACCGATCGGGATTCCGATAATTTTTCCCAACGGTATAGTATGCTTTTTCATATTAAGCCCCTATTCCAATGTAAAAAAAATTTACTATTTAAAATCATCTAATTTCGGTAGTGTCCTAATTTAATTAATTGTCGTAGTGAGCGAAGATGAACTATGACAATTGTGAAAATATCCCTCGACTCCGCTCGGGATGACAAAATCAACATAAATAATTTTGCAAATTAGGATACTACTCTAATTTCTAATCATACTTTATAACATTAGATGCTTTTAAACTAACTTTGTTCCTGTAATGTACGCTGTATTACAATATATATTAACCAAAACAATCCGCAATGTAAATTATTATATAAAACGCTAAAAAGGTTAATTTATATTTTTCTTACTTAAGAGGCTGTTTCAAAAGCAACTTTGTTATTTCAACCATAGGGAGAAATCTTACTTTTAAAAAGATTTCTCGGTCGTCCGTAGAATTAATTTGGAGAGGACTCCCTCAAAATGACAAATACATAATGTTAAAGCAATCTCTAAATGGATTTTTTTAAAAAAAATTAAAAACTAATTAACATTTTATAGTTTTGATTTTTTAATTTTCACAAAAAATTAAAAAAAAAATATTTATATCTTATTTAACTTTTTTCTTTTTCCCTTCATTATTAAGAGGAGGGAAAACAAGCCAGTTATTACCATCGCGGGCAACCAAAGCTTCAGCTTCTTCCGGTCCCCATGTTCCGGCTGCATAATTCGGAATATCTTCAGAAGAAGAAGACTGCCAGACATTAAGAATAGGCATTACAACCTCCCATGCAGCTTCAACCTGATCGCCCCGCATAAATAAAGTTGCATCGCCGAGCATTGTATCGAGTATTAAAGTTTCGTAAGCTTCAGGAGGATTTGTTTTATAAGCATCTTTATAACTGAAAACCATATCAACAGGATTCATAAGCATTTTTAATCCCGGCTTTTTAGCCTGGAAACTTAATCTAATACTCATTTCCGGCTGAATATTTATTATTAGTCTATTCGGCTGCCAGTTTTCAATTGATTCAACAGGAAAAGCACGATGAGGAACAGGACGAAATTGTATAGTTATAACAGAAGTTCTTTCCGGCAAACGTTTACCGGTGCGAACATAAAAAGGAACATTCTGCCAGCGCCAATTATCAATAAAAAATTTAACCGCAGTAAAAGTTTCCGTTACGGATTTAGGATCGACGCCCGGTTCATTTCTATAGCCCGTTACATGATTTCCTTCCATCCATCCTTCATTATATTGTCCTCTAACTACATAATTAAGAACTTTTTCTTTGGAATATTTTCTTACCGCTTTTAAAACATCAACTTTTTTATTTCTTACTTCATCGGCATTAAAAGATACCGGAGGCTCCATAGCAATTAAGCAAATAAGCTGAAGCAGATGATTCTGTATCATATCTCTAAGGGCTCCGGCATGATCGTAATATCCGCCGCGGTGCTCCACGCCGACTTGTTCGGCAACAGTAACCTGAACATGTTCGATATAATTTCTGTTCCATATCGGTTCAAAGAGAGCATTGGCAAATCTGAATGCCATCATATTTTGAACTGTTTCTTTACCGAGATAATGATCGATTCTATAAATCTGGTGTTCATCAAAAATATTGCATATTATTCTATTAAGATTCCGCGCACTTACAAAATCATGACCAAACGGCTTTTCAACAACGATTCTAGCATGATCTTTGTCTTTTGCAATATGAGATTTACCGAGCTGTTCGGCGATTGTTTCAATAAACGAAGGCGGAATAGCCATATAAAAAATTCTATTTGCAGTTGCTCCCCACTTTTTTTCTATTTCATTTAAGCGATGAGATAGTTTTTTAAAACTTTCAGAGCTGGTAAAGTCCGCTTTTTGATAACTTACAGAATCGGCAAACTTTTTCCACTCTTCCGGTTTTGTTTTTCCGCTTCGTGAAAAATTGTCAATTCCTTCTTTTAATCTTTTCTTAAATTTTTCATCCGAAAAGGTTTTTAAATCCAGTCCTATAATTTCAAAATTATCCGGGAGCCAATCATCCAAAAACAAATTATAAAGTGCGGGAATAATTTTTCTCCATGCCAAATCTCCTCCGGCACCGAAAATAACAAGGATAGTCGGATCCGGTTTTCTTGCTGATATCATTGTTCCTCCTTTAAAATAAATCCGTAATTTGCAAGTTCATTTTTAGTGGTTTCATATTTTTTATGATGAATACCGTTTATACCGAGAGTTCCTGCAACTTCAATAAACATATGTCTGTCATCCAGGTAAAGAACTTTATCCGGTTCAACCTGCGAAGCATCCAAAGCAATTTTATAAATGTCTACATCGGGTTTACGGAAATGAACAAAGCTTGATGCAATAAATGCATCAAAAATTTTATCAAGTTTATATGTATGAATTCTATGTTCCGTAAGCTCCCTTCCTTCGTTGCTTACTGCGGTTATTTTTAAATTATATTTTTCTTTTAGTCCTTTTATAAGTGCAAGCATATCCTGGAAAGGTTTTGACTGTTCGAACATAAAGGATTTAAAATCCGGCTTGGAAAAATTTCTCTTTTCATAAAAGACTACCCTATCCATATAATCGTCAAGGCTAAGCTTACCTGCTTCATAAGTATCGAAAGTAAGATGATGCCGTTCGTTGATTTCTTCTTCATCCAGGTTAAATGTCTTAACGGCAAGATTACGTGCATGCCTATCCCACCCATTTGTAAGAAGCACTCCGCCAA
>CAZHBJ010000175.1:0-6700 GCA_964530445.1 uncultured Ignavibacteriaceae bacterium | reverse complement strand
TCTTCATAAAATCTTGTAAATATTAAATAAATTTACCAAAGCTCCCCTATAAAAACAAAGCTATTTCAATTCACCGTAGGGAAAATTTTTAAATGGAAAAATAGATATTCAAAATATGCAGAATTAAATTATTAGTTGTATTATTACTTTTTCTCCGGCTCTATATATTGAACATCCATATGATAATCCCATTTATTAAAATAAAGATTACCACCCTTCCATTCTACCTCCCCGCGCTGGAAGTCATTTGTTTCACTTCTCGGATAAATTTTCGCGGGAAACAGCGGCTGTCCATAATCGTCATTCACAATAAGTCTGTAAGAATCTATTCCTCCTATATAAAAATATTTCACTAACGAATCATCAGAATATTTTTGAATTCCAAAACTTTGATCTAGGGGAACCCAGCCGTAACCATTAAAGTAAACTTCACCCCAATCGTGAAGATTTACGCTGCCCGGATGCATCATCCAGCCGCTTTGCCATCTGCATGGAATACCGTTATATCTTGCTAAGGTCATAAAAGTAATAGTTTTTATGCCGCAATCACCATGTCCATTTGTCAAACAATAAGATGAAATGTTATTGATTGTTGAATATTCTCTTGCACTAGCCCAAGGGATATTTTCGCTAATCCAAGAATAAATCTTTTTTACTTTTTCATATGGGTTTGTTGTATTTCCTACAATTTCTTTTGAAAGTTTTTCTATTTGATTTGTAAATACAATGTGCGGCGGTCTCTGAGAAGTGTACTCTTTATACATTGCCGAAGTTGTATCATAAGGCAGCACTTTTGCAGAATCAATATTATGCCACTCGGAATAAGCAGTATATTCTAACTGCATTTTAAATACAGTCGGCTTATTCTCCTCAGCAACTTTCTCCATATATAATGTTCTCTGAGGATGTGAATTATCCGCAATAACATATTCCTTTGAATTGACAGAAAGCAGCTTAATTTCCGTTTGTCTCGGTGGATCTTCTTTTGGATACGGCAGCCAGCAGCGTATTACCTGGCCGGCAGGTACTGCGTTTGAATCAACGGTTAGTGTATAAGTAATTTTCATCGTAACCGGATTAACAAATACTTTTTTTGACGTTAAGCATTCATGTACAACTTCAGGAAGATTAGTTTTCAAAAAGTTTCTTAATTTATTTTGAGAGACACCGTCAATTTCTTCTTTTTTATTTTTCGCCTCTTTATTTATTCTGAACAAATTGGGAACTGCATTATGAAAAAACATTTTCTTCCCGTCAATCACCTTCATTTCCAATGATTTTTGTTTTTCCCATTTTGAAAGCATTTTTTCGTTAATATCCGGATAATATTTTTTTAATGCTTTAACTACATAATCCTGTGTTCTATCAAAATCCAGTCTGATTCTATGCATTTTGTCAATTTGAAATTTCAAATTGTAAGTTTCGGTTCCTGTTAACTTTTTAGATGCTAGAATTTTGTTGATCATCTTAGAAGCGACAGTATAATTCCCTTCCTTTATTTGTTTGTTTATGGAGGGGTATCTTGTTTGAGAGAAAACTGGTGTAATCAAAATTGAAAACATCATAAAAATAAATAATTTTTTCATAATAAGAATTTAATTTGTTTCTATAAACTTGAATGCAAATATAAGTATTTAGCCGTATAATAATTAATTTTTGAATTATTAAATATGAACTTTATTTTGCGTTTCGATGAAAAAACTAATTTAATTTTCTATTTTAACAACTAAATTAACTAATAATTTTAATTACTCATTATGAATATTCATGATCTTCAAAAAGTTTCACTAAAGAGAAAAAAAATTGCAATCGGCCTTATGTCCGGCACTTCCCTTGACGGTGTTGATACCGTATTGCTTGAAATAAACGGAAGCGGAAAAAATACAAAGCTTAAGCAAATTGGTTTTATCACTTATCCTTTTCCAAAAGGATTGAAACAAAAACTACTGAATAATTCAATCATCAATAGCGGAAATGTATCAGATATATGCAGATTAAATTTTTTGATTGCTCACATTTATGCGGATGCGGTAAAATCGGTTTGTAAAAAAGCCAAAATAAACTTAGCCAAAATTGATTTTATCGGCTCTCACGGACAAACAATTCATCATCTTCCGCAAAAGAAAAATTATTTCGGATATAAATTCGGTTCCACATTGCAGATAGGAGATCCAAGCGTAATCGCAAAACTTACCGGTATTTTAACGGTCGGTGATTTTAGAACCGGAGATATTGCACTCGGCGGTGAAGGGGCGCCTCTTGTTCCTTATTTTGATTACATAATGTTTCATTCAAATAAATTAAACAGAGCACTATTAAATATCGGCGGTATTTCGAACATCACAATTTTAAATAAAAAGGGAAATGCGGAAGATGTATTGGCTTTTGATACAGGTCCGGGTAATATGATGATTGACTTGTTAGCTAAAAAATTTTTCAACTCCGATTTTGATAAGAATGGAAATCATGCCTCACATGGTAAAATAAATGATAAATTATTAAACGATATAAAAAAGCGCGATAGATTTATTGAGATGCCGCCGCCCAAATCGACCGGAAGAGAATATTACGGGAAAGACTTTTTATCACCTCTACTAAGAAAATATAAAAAAATATCACATGAAGATTGGCTTTCTACAATAACAAAATTTACTGCTTACGGTGTTTATAGAAATTATGAAAAATTTATTAAATCAGATACTGAAATTGACGAACTTTATGTAAGCGGCGGAGGTGCAAAAAATAAATTTTTAATGTCTTCCTTAAAAAAATATTTCGGGAGGGAGATTAAAATAAAAAACATTAAAGAATTAGGAATTTCTTCAGATGCCAAGGAAGCCATTTGCTTTGCAGTTTTGGCAAATGAAACGTTATCCGGCAATCCGAATAATATTCCGAGAGTCACAGGTGCATCAAGAAAAACAATTCTTGGAAAGATTTGTCTACCATAACGTAAATAAGTTAAACTTTAATCAGCAATTTAAAAATGAGACAATCAAACAATTCAAAGCATTTATTAGGCGCTCATACTTCAATTCAGGGCGGTGTTGCCGAATCAATTCCATTAGCTGAAAAGCTAAAATTTAATGCGATGCAAATCTTTACGAAAAATAACAACAGGTGGTTTGCTAAACCTTTAAATGAAAATGAAATTGTTTTGTTCAAATCACGGCTCAAAAATTCAAACATTAAATTTGTAGTTTCACATGACTGCTACCTTATTAATCTTTGTGCAAAGGATAAAGAAATATTAACTAAATCCAGAGCTGCATTTTTGGATGAGCTTGAAAGATGTGAACTTTTAGGAATCCCGTATTTAAATTTTCATCCCGGTTCGCATGGCGGAAAAGGTGAAGATGAAGGAATTAAATTAATTGCCGAATCGTTAAACATTGCACATCAAAAAACAAAAGGATTTAAAGTTTCCAGTATGATTGAAGCTACCGCCGGACAGGGAACTGCTATAGGTTATAAGTTTGAACATTTGAGAAAAATTATTGATCTGGTTGATGATAAGAAAAGAATAACAGTATGTATAGATACGGCTCATATTTTTGCGGCTGGTTATGATATAAAAAATGAAAAGAATTATAAAAAAGTTATTAAGGAATTTGATGATATAATAGGATTGGAACGGCTTAAATGTTTTCATATGAACGACAGTAAAAAAGAACTCGGCAGCAGGGTTGACAGGCATGAACATATCGGCAAAGGTTTGATCGGTAAAGAAGGATTTAAAAATATTATGAACGATAAAAGATTGGAAAAAGTACCCAAAATTCTTGAAACGCCGAAAGGGAAAGAATGCAAAGAAGATTTGACAAATATAAGGACACTGAAAAATTTGATCATTTAAAAGTTGAATTTATTTATTTGTTCATTGCTATATTATTTTATTTTTAATTTAATAAGCTTACAATCAACCTTATTTAATGTATCTATCTTTGTAAGATAATTGCTTACAAGTTGCTCAATCTTATTACGAAGAAGTCTATTTAATTTCTTCAGAATATCTTTATTTATTGATTGCTTTTTTTTAATTTAAATCATCTTAGAATTTCATATAATAAGGGAATGAAAAAGACTGCTTTATTAGCATTTATCCTCCTTTCAACTTTTATAGGCTGCAAAGATACTGGTATGGGTTTAATTCCGGATTTTACAATTAAATACCAAATAGCTTATACTACCGGAAGTAGTAAAAACATATCTGTTATAAATAACGACGGAACGAAAAATCAAATTGTAGTTTCCTCAAGAATGTCGTGCAAACCCATGGATTGGACATCGGATAATAAACAACTTATTTTCCAAAAATATATTTATACGTTTGACACAACCGACCATGATACAACTTCTCTTTGGAAAGTTAATGTAGATTCCAGAGAAGAAGTATGCCTTTTTACAAAACCTTTAGCGTATATAAATAAAATTGCTGTGTCTCCCTTTGGGAATAAAATTGCCTTCTCCTTAACCAATACATTAAATAGCTCTAAGGAATTACACATTATCGATATTGATGGTACCCAAGATGAAGTTTTATCATACGATACAAACATAATTTTTCCTGCTTGGCTTCCAACAGGTCGCAAGTTATTATTTACCCATAATAATCAGATATATAGTATTAAACCTGATAAAACTGATTTACAACAATTAACCGGAGAACCAGGTGATAACAGCAATTATTCAATTTCACCAGATGGACAAAAAATTGTTTTCAATAATATTGTAAATTATAAATCGAGGGTTTTTATTACGGATATTGACGGTTCAAACTGTCGACCCATTACCGAACAGTATGGTTATATGCTTTATAATGTTCAATGGTTTGTCAATGGCAATTATATTATATTTTAAAAATATGATACCACTTTAACAAGACAAATCTTCAGAATGGATAGTAATGGAGAAAATATAAAACAGCTTACATTTTATGATGGCGGCCAAAGATCATATCCCCTTTGCACACCCGATGGGAAGATAATATATTATTCAAACAATACCCGGGATCTTCAAATAATCGATATCAATGGAGAAAATAAAAGTCAGCTGATAAAGCTAGAAAATAGCTATTCACTATTTTTTACCATATCCGGCTTTATTGGTATTTAATTTTTTGGTTCAAGAGCTCTCATGACAATAATACCGCTGTCTTTATTAAACTTGGTTAAATAATCGGCAAGAGGTTCCGGTGTTATTTGCACCTTATATCCTACATCGGGGGCATGCATAAAATGTATTCTTCCGTCATCCATCCTTACTGCTATACCAACATGATTGATATCGAGTCCCTTAACATTGGAAGTTATTGCAATCAAATCACCGTTATTAATTTTACTTTCGACTTTCGAAACCGAATCTTTAGGGATGTAATAATAAGTTCTCTTATTTATGGCTTCTTCCTGTTTCTTTATGATAGGAATAAATTTCGGATTTTCCTTTAGTTGGACATAACTATCAGGGTGAGTAGACATAAAATCGACATCAAATTTAATCGGGTCACCACCGATCTCCTTCGAAATATTTTTTACTATTCCTTTCTGTTCATTATTATAAATCCAATCCGAAAAATAATGGAGACGTGACGGATACTTATTAATTACACCGTCCCTATATCTTATTTTAGTCAATTCATTTTCATAATCCTTGAACGTAGTTTTTCCTTCTTTAATACATCTTGCAAACGCCAAGCAATTTTCTAAAAAAGTAGTACAATCCAATCCGGTTAAATCAACAACCAAAGTTTCGGATTTACCCTTCTCCAAAGTATGAGCGACATATTTGGTGCCTATAAAACTTTTACCGACTGCGACTATTACGCCGCCAATAGGTTCCGTCTCAAGTTTTTTTTCTACTGCAAATTTGAATTTAGATTTACAGATTTTTTTATCTTGCGGCGTAAAGATTTGTGCTTGAAGAAATCCGGCGGCCAAGACAAATAGTAACATACATTTCATTTTCATATTAAGTGATTCCCTGAGCTTTATATTTTTGCAGTGTCTGTTTAAATTATATCTTCACTTGAAGGGACATTGGAATATTCCTCAATTTGTCTTGCATGAGCAAGATTTTCAAACCGGGCATATTCTTTTATAAATGCTAATCGAACATCACCTGTGGGACCATTACGCTGTTTACCGATTATTATTTCGGCAACTCCATCAGTAGGAGTTGCATCATCGGGAAAAGTTTTTATTCCGTAATATTCCGGACGATTTAGGAAAAGGACAACGTCTGCATCCTGTTCTATAGAGCCTGATTCTCTTAAATCCGATAACTGCGGACGTTTGTCTGTTCTCGTTTCAACTGCTCTGTTCAATTGTGCCAAAGCAATAACAGGTATATTTAATTCTTTAGCCAAAGATTTTAACGATCTTGAAATATGAGATATTTCTCTTTCACGGCTTTCAATATTTGCAGGTCCTTGCATCAATTGAAGATAATCTATAATAATCATCCCGATATTTTTTTCAGCTTTTAATCTTCTTGCCTTTGCGCGGATTTCCAAAACTGTTTGTGCAGGCATATCGTCAACATAAATAGGAGACTCAATTAATTTATGAGCATTCCTGCTTAATTTAACTCCTTCTTCATTAGGTAATTTACCCGTCCTTACCAGATGAGCATTCAATCTTCCTTCTGCACACAATAATCTTATTATAAGCTGCATTGTTGACATTTCAAGACTGAAAATTCC
>CAZHBJ010000174.1:0-6703 GCA_964530445.1 uncultured Ignavibacteriaceae bacterium | reverse complement strand
GAATACTTTAATTTATACTGCCGGACAAGCGAAGGGCAATATAGGTTTAGGCTTTGCTATTCCAATTAACAAAATAAAAAAAATAGTTACCCAGTTAAAAGAAAACGGAAAGGTTGATAGAGATTACGGCAATCTGGGTTTTAGAGTTCAATCCATTAACAAAGGTATTGCCAAATATTATAATTTAAAAAATACAAGAGGCGTTATCATAACTCAGGTCGATCCTAATACACCTGCATCCCATGCAGGATTAAAAGAAGGTGACATTATTCTGCAGGTTAATAAATATTTAATTAACAACGGACAAACGCTTGTAGCTGTGTTTGAACAATTCAGTGCCGGCGATACAATTACACTAAAAATTCTACGCGATAACAAAATTATTCAAAAAGAAATGAAACTGGAGAAAACTTCATGATTGAAAGATATACGCTTCCTGAAATGGGAAAAATCTGGCGCGACGAATTCAAATTTAAAACTTGGCTTAAAATTGAAATACTTGCCTGCGAAGCACGCAGCGAAATGGGAGAAATACCTAAAGAAGATGTAGAAATAATAAAGCAGAAAGCAAACTTTGATGTAAAACGAGTGTTGGAAATTGAAGAAACAACAAAGCACGATGTTATTGCGTTTCTTACAAATGTTGCGGAATATGTCGGTCCTGCTTCAAGACACATTCATTACGGAATGACTTCATCGGATATTTTAGATACAACCCTTTCATATCAAATGAAAACTGCGGGAGAGCTTCTTTTAAGAAGGTTAAATGAATTAAAAGGTATATTAAGAGAAAGAGCAATTGAGCATAAAAATACTTTGTGTGTCGGAAGATCTCACGGCATTCATGCCGAACCAACTACGATGGGATTAAAATTCGCTTTATGGTTTGAAGAAACAAAACGTAATATTACGCGTCTTGAAAATGCCGTTAAGTCTATAAGTGTAGGGCAAATTTCCGGAGCTGTAGGAACCTTTGAACATCTCTCGCCTAAAGTTGAGGAATACGTTTGTAGAAAAATGGATCTCTCCCCTGCCCCGGTTTCAACACAAGTAATTCAGAGAGATCGCCATGCCGAATTTATGAGTGCCCTTGCAGTTATTGGTGCTACTCTTGAAAAGATATCGGTTGAAATTAGACACTTACAAAGAACGGAAGTCTTGGAAGCCGAAGAATTTTTTTCCAAAGGACAAAAAGGTTCTTCCGCTATGCCGCATAAAAGAAATCCAATTATCAGTGAAAGAATTACCGGGCTATCCAGAGTATTAAGAAGCAATGCAATAGCTGCATTGGAAGATGTAGCGTTATGGCATGAAAGGGATATCTCTCATTCATCCGTTGAAAGAATTATTGTTCCCGATAGCTGCATTGCTTTGGATTACATGCTCGATTTAATGAATAAGCTGATTAAAAATTTACTTATCTACCCTGAAAATATGTTAAAGAATTTAAACTTAACAAGAGGATTGGTCTTTTCTCAAGCTGTTTTATTAAAACTTGTGAATAAAGGTACTTCACGTGAAGATGCTTATAAAATAGTCCAGACTGCGGCAATGGATGTGTGGGCGGATAAATCGAAAGATCTTTTAAGCGAACTTCTTAAATCACAAGATGTGATGAAATACCTTTCTGAAAAAGAATTAAAAGATATATTTGACAACAAAAATATGCTTAAAAATGTTGATTATATCTATTCCAGAAGCATAGACTCTAACTAGCGGATAAATTAATAATAATATAATATTTCTAGGGGAAGACTAACAATAGTAGGAGGCTTTTATGAAGATGAGTTTTTTCATTTCGGCATTGTTATTTTTAATGTTTATAACTATTCCTTCGGCAGCACAAAGTAAAAAGGAATTAAAGGTGGGCGATAAAGCTCCCAACTTTGTATTAAAAGATGCATTCGGAAAAACATATAATTTAAAATCATATAAAAATAAATATCCTGTTATTGTTTATTTTTATCCGGAAGCCGGAACTCCGGGATGCACAAAAGAAGCTTGCGGTATAAGAGATGACTGGTCGAAATTCAAAAAGAACGATATAAAAGTTCTTGGTATCAGTGTCGATCCAAAGAGCCGGTTAAAATCTTTCATTCATAAATATAAATTGAATTTCCCTCTCCTATCGGATATTAATAAAGAAGTATCCAAAGAATACGGTGTATATTCACCAAAAGGTTATGATAAACGTGTTACTTTTATTTTAGATAAAAAAGGAAATATTGCAAAAATTATAAATGTAACCAATATTGAAAAGCATGCAGCTGAGGTTTTTAATTTTGCAATGAAATTAAAATAATATTTTTATAGGTAAGTTGAGGGCGGAATTTTCTGCCCCAATTACCGAATTATAATTACAGATATCCCTCATTTTGGTTTTTATAATTTCTTTTGAACATTTTAATCTCATTATTGTCTAAATAGTTTCAATTCGTTTATGAAATATATGTATTGATGTATATTTATTTTATTTCTTATTGATATCACATAAGAAATGTACTTTCTTTTTATGAGGGGATAATTTATTCGTAAAACATTAAAAAAATGATTATCAAAAACTTATTTTTATTCTAAATATAATTTTAGGATATTGCTATACGGATATTTTTGATTTATTACTCTCTCGATAATTTATTCAAAATTCTAATTTAATGGAGGAAAAAATCAATTTTTTCCGGGAATGAGTATTATTAAATTGCAACTTGAACAATTGATTTAAAAGTAAATGACCAAACAGAAGAGCAACCTTATGAAAAAAATTATCGTATTAGTGCTACTAATTATTGCAGCTAATATATTTTTAGCCAAAACTTTAAAGTTTAAAAATTCCGGAAATGAATATTATTCCGACAATGATACTACTTCTGCACTCAAGCCGGCGAAATATATGCCTGATGAGGATGAATTAATTGCAACCATTCTTCAAAGATATCATTATAGAAAATTTAAACTCGACGATTCACTTTCCAATGTTATTTTTAACCGTTATATAAAATCATTGGATTACGGAAAGTATTATTTCTATGCTTCGGATATTGATAATTTTGATAAATACAGGTATGAACTTGATGATGATATTAAAGATGGAAATTTAAGCCCTGCGTTTTTAATTTTTAATGTATTTAGACAAAGGGCAAATGAGCGAATTGATTACGCCGAAAAATTATTGGAAAAAGGTTTTAATTTCAATATACCTGATTCTATTCAAATTGATAGGAAAAAAGCTTCTTGGGCGGTTGATACTACCGAAATGAACGAACTCTGGCATAGGAAGGTAAAAAGCGATGCTTTAAGTTTAATTCTCGCTAATAAAAAGTGGAAAGGGGTTCAAAAAACTTTAAAAAAACGATATGAAAATCTCCGCAAGAATATTATGGAATACAAAAATGAAGATGTGTTTCAATTATTCGAAAATTCTTTTACGGAATCATTAGACCCGCATACAAATTATATGTCGCCGATTACTTCACAAAATTTTGATATTGAAATGACCCGTTCTCTAGAAGGAATAGGCGCACAACTGCAGACGGAAGATGAGTACACCAAAGTAGTGAGAATAATCCCCGGCGGTCCCGCATTTAAAAGTAAATTATTACACCGTGGCGATAAAATTATAGGTGTTGCTCAAGGAAAAGACGGTGAAATGGTAGATGTAATCGGGTGGAGAATTACAGATGTAGTACAACTGATACGCGGCAAAAAAGGAAGTATTGTAAGACTCCAGATTATTCCGGCAAGTGAAGGTGTTAATGCATCACCTAATGAAATTACGCTTGTTCGCGACAAGATAAAGCTAGAAGAACAATCCGCTAAAGATAAAATTCTGAATATCAAACAGGACGGCAAAACTTATAAGTTAGGTGTAATTACGCTACCGGCTTTTTACAGTGACTTTAACGCAGAACGAAGAGGAGATAAAAATTATAAAAGCACTACCCGCGATGTAAAAAAATTAGTCGATGAATTAAAAAAGTCGGATGTAAAAGGTATTATTATTGACTTAAGAAACAACGGCGGCGGATCACTGGAAGAAGCTATTAAGCTTACAGGTTTATTTATTAAAAACGGTCCTGTTGTCCAAATAAAAAATTCTGCCGGCAGAATTAGAGTAGAGGATGACCCCGACAATTCAATAGATTACAGCGGACCGCTCTTCGTTTTAGTAAATAGATTCAGTGCTTCGGCATCTGAAATATTTTCAGCGGCAATTCAGGATTACGGACGCGGTTTAATTATCGGCAGCAACACATATGGTAAAGGTACAGTTCAAAATTTAATTGACCTTAACCGTTTTATGCCTAGTGCAGACAAAAAACTCGGTCAGGTTAAACTGACTATTGCAAAGTTTTATAGAATTGACGGTGCAAGCACTCAGCATCTCGGCGTTGTTCCGGATATTAAATTTCCATCATCTATAGATGATAAAGAGTATGGCGAAAGCACCGAACCTAGTTCGCTTCCATGGGATCAAATAGATTCTACAAATTATGTAAGGTTCGGTGATATTCAAAAATATGTTCCGGAACTTATTAAACGCCATCTAGCAAGAATTAAGAATAATGATGCGGACTGGAATGAATACACTGAGGAAGTGAAAGAGTATAAGGAAGCACACAATAAAAAATATTTATCATTAAATGAAGATGTAAGGAAAAAAGAACAAAAAGAAGCTGAGCAAAAAAGATTTGAAAGAGAAAATGCACGAAGAAAAAGTCTCGGATTAAAATTGCTGCAAAAAGGTGAAACACCCAAAGATGATAACACAACTAAGGATGATCCCGAACTTAATGAGACAGGACATATTATGGCTGATTATATTAATATGATCGGTTAAAATTATTTAATATTGATTAGGAGAAAGGCCGGCATTTTGCCGGCCTTTTTATTAGTAAGATAGGTATTCCAACAACTTTACTTTAGCAAGCGGAAACATAGCTTCTTTATAAGGAAAATCTAAATCTGTCTGACATAAGTAACTATCAATATTTTCACCTTTACCATACTTCTTTTTCAATTCCATTTCTACATACCAGGTCATACTCGGAAGATCTATCAGCTTTGTCGATTGCAGAAATTTTGTATTTAATATTAAATTAGATTTATTTTCTCTGTAATTCTCAATACTATTAAACATATAAACATTAAGATTTGAATTTAGATTATCCGGTACAAATAAATATCCTTCTCTATTATTGTTTAACGGTATTTCTTTCTTTTTAATAGTAAGATTATCCAGAATAAAATCATAAATTACTTGTGCTTCATCTATCAAACTTTGAATAACCGGAAGGGCCCATTCAATTAAATCGTAAACAAAATCTCTTTGTTCAGTAGATTGGTCAATAATTTCTACAATATTGTTCTTTCTTCTATTTCTACTGGATATCCCGTTCGGCAGCAATAAATCAAATGATGCTTTATGTGCCAGCAGTTCTTCCAAAGTTGAATATAAATACTTTAATTCATTTAAAGCCGGAAATAATTTATTTTTATTGAATTCCGTTCTATAATCCTTCAAGTACGATAGAATTTTATACTGGCTGATTTCTATATCGTCCACACTCGAAGTAAAAGTATTTAATGTTAAGTTTTTCATTGCCCAATTAATATTTCTAAATAAAATAACAAATAGCATACCATCTTTGATAGCTTGTAAAATTGTATAAAAAACAACTATTAAAAATTAATGAGGTAAAATTGATGGAAATATTTTCAATTTGGTCGCAAACAGGCAGTAATAATACATAAAAACTCCTGTCACATCTTATTGGAACAGGAGTTTTAACAAATTGATATATTTTTATGAACTAAATATCGAATTTAATACCCTGAGCAAGAGGCAATTCGGTACCGTAATTTATTGTATTTGTTTGTCTTCGCATATAGGCTTTCCACGCATCGGAACCGGATTCTCTTCCGCCCCCGGTTTCTTTTTCCCCGCCGAATGCACCGCCGATTTCAGCACCGGAGGTACCTATATTTACATTTGCTATTCCGCAATCGGAACCATCGGCAGATAAAAATTTCTCAGCTTCTATCATATTTGTGGTAAATATTGAAGAAGATAATCCTTGAACTACGCCGTTATGCAGCGCAATTGCATTATCAACATCACCTTTGTATTTAATTAAATATAATATAGGTGCAAAAGTTTCTTCTTGAACTATTTCAAAATTATTTTCTGCTTCAACAATTGCAGGATTAACATAACATTCTGATTCATATCCTTTACCGGATAAAACCTCTCCGCCGTAAACTAATTTACCGCCTTCGGACTTTACTTTTTCTAATGCTTTTGAAAACATATCAACGGCATCTTTATCAATTAGCGGACCTACATGATTCTTTTCATTTAAAGGATCGCCGATTTTTAATCCCTTATATGCTTTAACTAAAGATTCTTTTACCTTTTCATAAATTGATTCGTGAATAATCAATCTTCTGGTTGTTGTGCATCTTTGCCCACAGGTTCCAACAGAACCAAATACTATTGCGGGCATTGCCATTTTTAAATCAGCATTTTCCGTAAGAATAATCGCATTGTTTCCGCCTAATTCCAATATCGAACGTCCGAATCTTTTTGAGATTACCTCCCCGGCATGTTTACCGACTTTAGTGGAACCGGTAAGAGAAATTAAAGGAATTCTTTTATCGTTTAATAATTTTTCTCCCACTGTTGAACCGCGCCCTATAACCAATG
>CAZHBJ010000173.1:0-6738 GCA_964530445.1 uncultured Ignavibacteriaceae bacterium | reverse complement strand
GTAATCAAAGTATCAATTACCAGCGATGTAAAATTATAATCAACTGCTTTAGCCAATTGAATTCTGTAAGAATCTGCTGTTGGCTCATAGTGCCATGAAAAATTCGGATTTAATGTATGAATAAATGTTTCATCATCAGGATAAGCTAAAACAGGAATAACAGGAAATCCCGTTGTAAAATTGAACGTTTGCGAATAAGAACTTGTACCGCCTGCATTTTCTGCTAATAAACGCCAGTAGTATTTCTGCTGGCCCAATAAACCTGCAACAACATTAAATGTATCTATAACAGCCGCTTTGTCAATTACCATTTCATTATTAAAAGTTGAATCCGTTGATATTTGCAATTTATAAGATGAAGCATAATCCGGGTACCGCCAATTAAATGTTATTGTATCTCTCTGGTTAATGGCATTATTATTAGGCGAGACTAATAAAGGAGTTTGCGGCGGAGTAACATTGATAACCTGACTCATGGTACTTTCATTACTATTCCGGTCTAATGAAGTTACAACATAATTATAACCTGAAGCTGAAGGCGCAGGAGTCTTTGGCATACTTATTTTTTTACCTTCGATTGAAATTATATTTCTTGGATCATCCAAATCCGATGAATTGACCGTACTTTTATCAAATCTATAAATTACATATCTATAAGCTGAGTCACCATCGCCGGCAATTGCCGGAACATCCCATATTAAACCAGCTTGCCCGGTTGAGGCAATTCGACTATAGCGCAAATTTTGAGGCGGATTGGGCGCTATTGTATCCTTCCATTGCATAACAGGAAGAAGTGCCGGATATTTATAAAAATTTGTTCTTAAACTATCCTTAAATCC
Organism: uncultured Ignavibacteriaceae bacterium; assembly: GCA_964530445.1. Classification (GTDB taxonomy): domain Bacteria; phylum Bacteroidota; class Ignavibacteria; order Ignavibacteriales; family Ignavibacteriaceae; genus FEN-1297. Next base: position 5,899 of record CAZHBJ010000173.1, on the reverse strand, counting down.
TTTTTCATTATCCAAGATTCCAACCAAAGTGCGAAAAAATACATTTCCATAATTGTTTGGAGTAGAACGTGAGAGTCTTATATGCTTCGGCATTTCACTTGGAGAGGTCCAGTCAACAATTTTATACCCTGCTTCGCCTACATATAGATGCCTGCCATTTACTTGAGAAGCCCACCAGGGCATTAATTTTCCGTAATCCTGCCCGCCTCCAAAAGGCCAATATAATTGAGGAGTTAGATAATCCAGCCATTTATTCTTCATCCAAGCTACTGCATCGGCATAAATAACATTATAAGCATCCATACCAACTATACCGGAAGGTACATTATTTTTCCAGATACCAAACGGACTTATTCCAAACTTTATCCACGGTTTTACAGCTTGTATGCTGTCATGAACTTCTTGAACCAGCAGGTTTACATTATTTCTACGCCAATCTCCAATGTTTGTAAAACTACCGTGATATAAACGCCAGCTCATTGTATCTTGCGTTGTTGTTCCTTTATAAGAATAAAAATAGTCATCCCAATGTATTCCGTCTATATCATACCTTCTAATAATATCCATTATTACTTTAGTTACATAATCCCTTACGGCAGGATTCCCGGGATCCAATAACCATTCACTTCCATAATTTAACAACCAGTCAGGATGCTGTATTGCCACATGATTTTGGGCTAAGGTATAACTAGGACTTCCGTTACTTACCGATCTAACAGCGCGATATGGATTTATCCAAGCTTGAAGTTCCAACCCTCTTTTATGAGCTTCCTGTACTACAAATTCAAGCGGATCATAATATGGACTCGGGGCTTTACCCTGCTGGCCGGTCAGCCAATATGACCAAGGCTCATATGGAGAATTGTAAAGTGCATCGCATTCATCTCTAACTTGAAAAATTACAGAGTTAAAATTAAGTGCTTTTAAACTATCAAGTATGGAGATTAATTCGGTTTTTTGATTTTCGGTACTTAGATTGTTGCTGGAAGGCCAATCAAGATTTACAACTGTTGCCACCCATGCAGCTCTAAATTCATGTTTTGGAGGAATATTTTGAGCGACAATTTTAAACTGAAAAAAATAAAGCAAAATAATTAAATAAAATAGCTTATTATTGAATTTCAAATACTACCTATCCCACTAATTTGAATGTTTTTTAATGTGCATTAATTTTATAAGACTTATAAGGGGAATCCCACATTTAATTGAATTACCGCATTAAAACCGCCGGCTGTAATAAAATTTTTCATTGGCTGGGAAGAATTTTCCGAAACAGTCAGTTCTGTTCCGTCGCTTGTTTTCATTTTATCAATTTTGAATGCCGAATATCCGGCAACACCTTCTATGCTAATATATCTTTTAACAATTGATAGAATAAAACCAGTACCCACTGTATAACCCAAAGAGGGAATTTCATTATTATATTTATGAATTGTTGTTGTGGGCCCGGGGGTATTTAAAGTATTTGTAAATGTTGCGCTGTTATAAAGCAAAGCGGCATCAATTACTTTCCAGCTAAGTTCACCGGTTATTACGGTTCCTAGGTCAATGCCTACTCCCCAATTCCTCATTTCAAACTGATATGTAATATTGGATTCGCCAAAATCAGAATTTGTACTGGCGGATTTTTTTTCACTTAAGTATTGGTAAAATCCTTTGGCAGTTAAGATAAAACCTTTGATATCGGCTCTGAAAAAATTCAGACCGACTCTATAACCCTGCAGCTTGCCAAAATTACCCATTTTGGAAGTAACAGAGTCTTTGATATTACTATTGAAAGAATCAATATAATTATTTAAACCTTCAGGTTTATAAACCTGGTAGCTGTAGCCTCCATATCCGCCCACAAACCCGAGACATCCAAACCCGAACGTTTGAGCTTTTAAAGAAACGGAAAACAGCATAAGACCAAAAGCAATCGATAAAATGATCGATTTTGACAGGGACATAAAACCTCAATTGCTTATACATTATTAAGTTAATAATAAAAATCTTAAAATGGAATTATTAAAATTGGACCATAATTCCGTTAGTTAATGCCAGATCGTACTTTTTTATTTTTATTACAGGCATGTTGTCATACCTTAAAGTGAAATGTGTGATAAAAGAAAAGTCTTGTGAAATTAAGAATTTTAATTTGGCATCGGCAAGCCATCTAAAGTTTTTAACGGATAATACATAAGGCTGAAAGTAATTAACCAAAGAAATATTTATTAAAGTATCCGGCTGCCAGTAAAAGTCCAAATAATTAGTCGAGCGAATTAAATTTTCTGTTATTTGATGGGGTTGTCCATTGTATACTTCGTTTTCAAACATAGCTCCTACACCTATATATATATTCATTTCCGATTCGTTTTTACTTTTAGAATGATTATTTAAAATATCAAACCTCAAACCGCTTCCTATTAAATTTCTATCTTTCAAAGAAATAAAATCATTAAATTCTTTTTGCGTGAAAAACTCTAAAAATGTTTTTTGTGATATTGTAATATCGCACCTTAGATGGGTAAAACCTTGATATATTATTTTTTGTCCATTTCCCTCTTTATATTCATAATTGGAAACTAGAAAGAAATCCATATTATTAATTAAATAATCCAGTCTTAAATTACCATCCAATGCAAGATAGTCGGAATTTCCTTTATTTAAGCCGAATTCAAAACCCGCATTTCCGCTGAAGCCTTTTTTCGACAATTTCTTTCTGAGTTTTTCTGTGTTTACCTGGGCATTTGAAATACCGGGATATAAAATGAAAATTAGTATAAAAATAGAAAGTAAACTATAAAACTTCTTCATAAATATATTTTAGTAATTGGATTTTTATTAAAAGTTAGTATAAAACCAGGTTAAATGATAAAGACCTTTCTTATAAAATTCAAGGATGTGATTAAATCTTTTCCTTAAATAGACTTCCATCTATATATTAAAAATATTATTTTGATATTAAAATAATAAAAGGGAGTGCATTTCGAATATTTTTATGATATTCTCATTTTGTTAAATTTCGTGTTTAAGCTGGTTCCTTAAGCTTAGTTTATATAATAGCGCAAATTCTACTACAACTTTAAATAATTAAATGGGTGAATTATGAAAAATAAAATTTTCGTTGCAGGGATATTACTTTTTTCTCTATCACTATTGTATGGCTGTTCTACATCAGGAATGTTCACTTCAGCTAATATGACAAATGTTCAGTTAAGACAAGCAAACTATAAAATTGTAGCTGCTAATATCTCGGGTGAGTCCGAAGCAGGATACATTATCGGTGTTACTTTTCCGGCTGGTCCTTTAACACAAACTTTAGCCTTGGCAAGAGTAAATGGAACAGGAATGTTATATCAAGAAGCACTTTCAAATCTTTGGAAAAATTATGAAGAAAAATACGGAAAAATAGAAGGCGATAAATTAGCTCTAATTAATGTAAGGTATGATACTGATGCCTTAAATTTATTTTTATACACGAGCGCAAAAATATATATAAGAGCTGATGTAATAAGATTTGAATAATTTACGAGCTTAATTTATTAAATATTTCATTTTAGCAGCATAAATCAGTTCGTGCTTTAGACCTGGTTAAATTTGGAAATAATTACAACTTAATAATTAAGTGAATGGATTAATCTGACATCGTATATTTTTTCTGAATCCTTATTAGCCGGCACTGAGGATCGAATTAATATTTTTTTCTTGCCTTTGTAAATTTATTTACAACCGGATAAACAGCGCTGATAATTCTGCCTGCACTGTCTTTATATATATTTTCCGGTGCAACTTTTTCGCCGTCTATATGTACAAATAATATATTTTGATAATTATAGATTTTAACTTTTTGCATGTCTAAACTTCAAGAATTTTCACATTAGACAAAATTATTTTTTAAATGTCATTTTAAATAAACCGGCACCATGCGGCCCGATTAAAACACTAAAATGATCTACCGCTGTGCCGATGTTTTTGTTTTTCCATAAGTTGCGTACATTGCATGATCCATCCAAACCGGGAACTAAATTGAATTTAAAATCGATAGTTTGCGGCTCATCTTTCAAATTAAATAAAGCAGCATACTTTGCATTGGAAACAGGATCTTTTGCCATCCATATAATTTTGTCCGCATCTCTATAAACTTGATGATTATCCGAGCTGTGCTGATCGACTTTAATTACTTCTTCGTTCTGCAATAATTTAATTACCCATTCCGGACTTGTTAAAAGATCACCACCCATTATTAGCGGAGAACGGGCAATTGACCAAAGAGTTAAAAGTGTATAAACTTCATTCCTTGTAAAGTTTGACATCCTTGCCGGAGCAACAGGATGATTGTTAACGGATAAATGCCCGATCGGAAGCATGTCGGCATCCGGCCAATGATTTTCCTGAATGTATGGTGACCAGCTATTTAAGAGAACAAAAGCATGTTTTAAGCTTTTCCAGCTATCCCACATATCATCCGATATCCGCCACATATTTGCATTCTCAATAAGATTGTTAACTTCGGACAGAGGAGCTTCTCCAGGAGATAGACTTAATACAATCGGTCTTCCGCATTGCTTAATAGCTCTGTGCACCATTTCTATTTCTCCTTTTCTATAAGGCCGCGCAATATCATCGACTTTAATAAAGTCGACTCCCCAGGAAGCATACAAATCAAGTAGAGAGTTATAATATTCTTGAGCTCCGCGTTTTTTAGGATCAACACCATACATGTTGTTATTCCATTTACATAAATCTGCAGAAGCAGTATCTGCAATTTCACGTGCGGTGTAAGATGTTCCTTTAATAGGAGTATTGTCCCAATATGCTTGTCTCGGAATTCCGCGCATTATATGAATACCGAACTTGAGTCCTAAACTGTGAATGTAATCAGCAATCTTTTTAAATCCGTTTCCGTCTGCAGCAGATGGAAAGCGATTTACGGCAGGCAGCAATCTGCCGTATTTATCCATTGCTAAAGTATCGATAGGTCTTCCGTTTTTTGCAAGACGAATATTTTGTACTTCGTATTTTGAATCGGCTTTCTTCCAGCCGCCGGGATCAGGATTAAACCATAAATAATCGATAACCATATACTTCCAGCCATACCTCAGCAGGTTATCCTTCATAAATTTTGCTTCTGCTTTAAATTGGGATTCATTTATAGTACTGCCGTAGGAATCATAACTGTTCCATCCCATAGGCGGCGTCGGGGCTACATTTGTAAAAGACGATTTAACATTACTCTGCCCGTAAAGATTGCTAAATAATCCGAGAAGCAAAATTGACAGAATCTTAACAATTACAGAATTTTTCATATAGTATGTTCCCTTAACTTCAATATCCTTATAGGTTCAGCAGCAAAGATTAAAAAAAAATGAAGGATATTCATAACAGATTAATTTTTAATTTAGCAAAGGATTATAAAATTATTCTGATTTTATTTTTACCAGCACAACTCCGTGAGGCGGAACGTCTGCGGTAAATTGATTTTCAAATAATCCCAAATCTTTTTGCCTCCATAGATCTCTTACCGAACATTTTTTCCCAAATCCAAGCACTTTAAAGCCGGCAGTTATCTTAATTTTTTCTGTTCCGCGATTAAATAATCCTACTGCTTCCGATCCGTCTTCAAGTTTTTTCGCCCATACTTCTGCGTCGCCTTTCCTGGAAACTCTTCTTGCCTGTATTCCAAGAGTATCCTGATCAACAGCAAGTACTTCATCGTTTGTCAGTAGTCCGAGAGTAAATTTATCCAGCTTAGTCATATCGCAGCCGATTAAAAGCGGTGCAGAAAGCAGGCACCATAGGCTTATATGAGTATATTGCTCATTTGGAGTTAATCTTGTCGGATGCAGATTTTCTCCCCATCCAACCAATCCTACCACCAGCATATCCGGATCATTCCAATGCCCGGGGCCGGCATATT
>CAZHBJ010000172.1:0-6828 GCA_964530445.1 uncultured Ignavibacteriaceae bacterium | reverse complement strand
AGTTTTCACCTTTAACTATTGCTTCATATACTTTTGCTCTTCCGGCTACATCATCGCTTTTTATTGTTAATATTTCCTGAAGTATGTGAGACGCACCATAGCCTTCGAGTGCCCAAACCTCCATTTCTCCAAATCTCTGGCCGCCAAACTGGGCCTTGCCGCCTAACGGCTGCTGTGTGATTAAGGAGTACGGGCCAATAGACCTTGCATGAATTTTATCATCAACAAGGTGACTAAGTTTTAACATGTAAATATAACCGCATGTTACTTTTTGGTGGAATTTTTCACCGCTTCTACCATCGTATAATTCGGTTTTGCTTCCTCTTTCCAAACCGGCTTTTTCCAGCCATTCGTCAACATCTTCAATTTTAGCACCGTCAAAAATAGGGGTGGCAAATTTAACTCCTAACTTTTCACCCGCCCATCCGAGAGCTGTTTCATATAACTGCCCCAGATTCATACGGGAAGGAACACCAAGCGGGTTAAGAACAATGTCAACATGAGTGCCGTCAGGTAAAAACGGCATGTCTTCCGCAGGAACAATTTTTGCGACAACACCTTTGTTTCCATGGCGTCCCGCCATTTTATCGCCGACGGAAAGTTTGCGTTTTTTTGCTACATAAACTTTAGCAAGCTGAACAATTCCAGGAGGAAGCTCATCACCGCTCGTAATTTTAATTTTCTCTCTTTTATAATCTTCTTCAAGATTTAAGAGTATATCAAAATAATTTTTATATAAAGTTTTTATCTGATTATTTGTCTTTTTAGATTCAAACCAGTCTAATGTGTAATCAAGTTTTGTTACATCTTCCATCGAAGAAAAAGTAGAATCTTTTATAGTAGTTCCGCTTCTTAAAACTACACTGCCTTCCAATTCCCTTATTCCGGTAGTGGTGTCACCTTCGGTAATCTTAGTCAGCTTACCGACTAATTTTTCGTAATGGGAAACAAGATTTTTCTTATGTTCGTTCTCCAAATTATCTAACTGCTTTTTCTCAACCTTTTTAGATTCGGTATCTCTTCTTTTTCTACTGAATAACCTGGTTTTAATAACAGTTCCCTTTAATCCGGGAGGCGCTTTCAGGGAAGCATCTTTTACATCTCCGGCTTTATCTCCGAAAATCGCACGTAATAATTTTTCTTCGGGAGTAGGATCGGTTTCGCCCTTAGGGGTAATTTTGCCGATAAGGATATCTCCTTCTTTAACTTCCGCACCTTCCCTAATAATACCATTTTCATCAAGGTTTTTAACTGCTTCTTCACTAACATTCGGAATTTCACGCGTTAATTCTTCTTCACCTCGTTTAGTTTCTCTAACTTGAAGCTCAAATTCTTCAATGTGCAGAGAAGTATAAATATCTTCACTAACAACTCTTTCGCTAATAATAATAGCATCCTCAAAATTGTATCCGCGCCAAGGCATAAAAGCAACAAGCACATTTCTTCCCAGTGCTAATTCGCCTTGATCTGTAGAACTTCCGTCCGCAATTACTTCACCTTTTACTACACGCTGTCCCTGTTTAACTATAGGTCTTTGGTTAACACATGTTTCCTGGTTGGTACCATGAAATTTAATTAATTTATATTCAACTCTGCGAACATCATTGAAGCTTGTAAGTGCTTCGGAACTGTTCGGATTGATATCATATTTTACAACAATTTTATCTGCATCCACACTTTCAATTGCACCGTCATCTTCAGCAATTATAACTGCACGAGAATCCCTGGCGAGTTTCTTTTCCAGCCCGGTTCCGACAAGCGGCGATTCAGGGCGCAACAAAGGAACAGCCTGACGCTGCATGTTTGATCCCATTAAAGCTCTATTCGCATCGTCGTGTTCCAGGAATGGTATTAATGCAGCCGCAGCACTTACTAATTGTGCAGGTGCAACATCCATATATTGGATATGATCCGGAGTAATAATCGGGAATTCACCTTTATATCTTGACTTAACTCTTTCGTGAACAAATTTACCCTGTTCGGTAAGTGGCGCATTTGCCTGGGCAATAGTATACAAGTCTTCTTGTTCAGCTGTTAGGTACTCAACTTCTGAAGTGGCTTTACCTCTTTCTACTATTCTATAAGGAGTTTCTAAAAATCCGTATCTATTTACTCGTGCAAAAATAGTTAATGAAGAAATTAAACCGATATTCGGTCCTTCCGGGGTTTCTATAGGACATAAACGACCGTAATGTGTATAATGCACATCACGAACTTCGAATCCGGCTCTTTCCCTGGTTAATCCTCCCGGACCTAAAGCAGACATCCTTCTTTTGTGTGTCATTTCAGCCAACGGATTTGTCTGATCCATAAATTGGGATAATTGGTTTGTTCCGAAGAAAGCATTTATTACACTGCTGATGGTTCTGGCATTTACCAAATCCTGCGGAGTAAAGTTTTCCGTATCCCGCATATTCATTCTTTCTTTAATGGTTCTAGCCATACGAGCCATACCCACATTAAACTGCTGACCCAATTGTTCTCCAACAGTTCTAATTCGTCTATTTCCCAAATGATCTATATCGTCTACCGCTTCATTTCCATTTCTTAACTTAATAATATATTTCATAATTGAAATGATATCTTCAACTGTTAGAACCGTAGTGGTTTCAGGTAAATTAAGCTTTAGTTTATCGTTCATTCTATGACGGCCGACGTCACCAAGATCATAACGCTTATCATTAAAGAAAAGCTTATCTATTAAAGCTTGCGCCGTATCAAGATCCGGAGCTTCACCTGACCTCAGCTGGCGGTATATTGAAAATAAAGCTTCTTCTTTGGTGCTGGATGTATCTTTACGTAATGTATTTACTATAAGATCCATATCCGGCGAAGTCATTGAATTAACAAATTTTAAAGTATCGACTTCAGCTTCTTTTAATCTTTCAATATCTTCTTCAGTAAGTATGCTGTCTTTAGTTAAGAAAATTTCACCGGTAGACATATCAAAAACATCACTAGCGATTGTTCTTCCGATATAATCATTAATCTTTACTTTTTTAACCGTAACTTCTTCAATTAAGTCAAAGAGGTTTAAAATTTCTTCATCGGTAGCAAAATTTAAAGCTCGCAGTAAAGTAGTTGCCGGGAATTTCTTTCTACGGTCAATATACACGTACATCACATAATTAATATCAGTGGCAAATTCAACCCATGATCCTCTTAAAGGAATAATTCTGGCAGAATAAATAGGTGTACCGTTCGGGTGAACTGTTTGAGCAAAAGCTACGCCGGGAGAACGGTGCAATTGAGAGACAACAACTCTTTCAGCACCATTTATTACAAAAGTTCCTTTAACCGTCATGTAAGGAAGATTGCCTAAATATACTTCCTGCTCAACACTGTTTACAAATTCTTGAGTTTCCGGATCCTTTGTAGAAAGACGAAGCTTTCCTTTTAAAGGAGCGGCGTAGGTTAAACCTCTTTCCAAACATTCTTGAACCGAAAACCTTGGCTTTTCTATATAATATTCAATAAAATCCAGCCTGTAATTTTCTTTATTATCAAAAATGGGGAAATTATTGGTAAATACAGCTTGAAGACCTTTGATTTCTCTATTATTCGGAGGGGTTTTTAACTGTACAAACTCTTCAAAGGCAGCTGTCTGAATATCTAATAAATCCGGCGGCTCAATTACAGATGAAATTCTTCCAAAAGAAATTCTATTATTATTCAATTTTTAAACCTCCAATTATTTTTCTTTTCTTTTCTATCCCGGCCTTAAATCAACAATTGCAAAATATAAAAAAGCGATAAAGCGGACTATTCCGCTTATCACTTCTTAAAATACATTCCTGAACCTAAGATTATTTTATTTCTACGGTAGCGCCAGCTTCTTCAAACTCTTTTTTAAGTTTTTCAGCTTCTTCTTTGGAAATTGCTTCTTTAACTGTATTCGGAGCGCCGTCTACTAAGTCTTTAGCTTCCTTCAATCCTAAGCCTGTATGAGCTCTTACAACTTTGATGACGTTAATTTTTTTCTCTCCAATAGTTTTTAGAATAACATCAAATTCCGTTTTTTCTTCAGCAGGAGCCCCGCCATTTCCGGCAGGAACAGCACCGCCGGCAACAACAACCGGAGCAGCAGCAGTTACACCGAATTCTTCTTCCAAAGCTTTCTTTAATTCGGATGCTTCTAAGAGGGAAAGACCTTTTATCTTTTCAACTATTTCAGTTATTTTATCTGACATTTTATTTTTCTCCTAATAAATTAAATTCATATTAAAAATAAATTTATGCTGCTTCCTTTTTTGAGATTTCATCTATAACACTAACCAAATCTCTCATAACAGCATTTATTACCCCGACAATACCCGAAGCAGGGGCTTCAATACTTCCCAAAATACTTGCTATCAGTTCATTTTTAGACGGCAAAGTTGCCAATTCATTTAACTTATCGCTCGGATAATATTGATCTTCAACATAACAAGCTTTTAAGGCTAATTTTTTTGTTTCATCAAAGTATTTTTTGATGATTTTTGCAGGTGCAACAGGGTTATCAGAAGCAAAAGCATAACCCGTCATCCCGACAAGATGGTCAGCTAATTTATCATATTTACCGGATTCATCTATAGCCCGTTTGAATAAAGTGTTTTTTATAACTTTATAAGTAACACCTTCTTTTCGAAAATTATTTCTTATATCACTTATATCGGCTACATTAATTCCCGTATAATCCGTAAGATAAACAGCAGACGCATTATTAATCATCTCCTTAACTTGAGAAACAACATCGGTTTTTTCATTCTTATTCATTTTTCTCCCATACCAGATTATAATTAATCGTGTCTGTTAGAAGCATTTATTTTTTTTGAGTGCGTAATATTTTTTATTGCTAGTGAACCGCAATTTCGTCTTTACTAATTTTTATACCGGTACCCATTGTACTGGATAAAAATAAACTCTTAACGTACTGTCCTTTTGCCGTTGAAGGTTTAAGCTTAATAATAGTGCTTAAAAATGCCCTCGTATTATCGGCTAGTTTATCGGCTTCAAAGTTAAGTTTTCCCAATGATGTATGGACAATCCCGGTTTTTTCAACGCGAAATTCTATTTTTCCGGCTTTAACTTCTTTTACAGCCTTGGCAACATCCATTGTAACAGTTCCGCTTTTGGGATTCGGCATAAGGCCTTTAGGACCTAGTACTCTTCCTAATTTTCCCAATTCAGACATTGTATCCGGAGCTGCGACCACAACGTCAACATCTGCCCAGCCGCCTTTAATTTTTTCTAAGTAATCTTCAAATCCGGCAAAGTCTGCACCTGCATCAAGCGCTTCTTGTACTTTAGAACCTTTTGCAATAACCAGAACTCTAACTTGTTTTCCGGTTCCGTGAGGCAGAGAAACCGTACCGCGAACCATTTGGTCTGCATGTCTCGGGTCAACTCCCAGCCTAATTGCGCAATCCAGAGATTCTACAAACTTAACTTTAGACTGTTCTTTAAGTATTTTTATTGCATCTTCAATCGAATATTCTTTAGACTTATCAAAAGATTTTCTAATTTCTTTATTTCTTTTAGTATTTTGCATTTTATTATTTCCTTTTGAAATATTGCCTTAACTTGTCCGATTAATCTTCTACCGTAAAGCCCATACTTCTAGCAGTACCGGCAACCATACTCATTGCGTGCTCAATATCAAAAGCATTTAAATCGGGCATTTTAAGCTGAGCTATTTCCTGAACCTGGGCTTTATTAACTTTAGCCACTTTATTTCTGTGCGGTTCAGGCGAGCCTTTTTCTACTTTTGCCGCTTTTTTGAGAAGAACAGCAGCAGGAGGTGTTTTAGTAATAAAAGTAAAAGATTTATCCGAATAAACCGTAATTACAACCGGGATAATCAACCCGTCTTTATCAGAAGTTCTTGCATTAAATTGTTTGCAAAACTCCATAATATTAACGCCTTTTTGTCCTAATGCAGGCCCTACCGGAGGTGAGGGATTAGCTTTACCGGCGGGAATTTGTAATTTGATAAATCCTGATATTTTTTTAGCCATAATATTTACCTGTGAATATAAATTCTAAATTATTTTTCTAATTCTGCTTGAACAAAGTCAATCTCGACCGGAGTTTTTCTGCCGAAGATTGAAACCATAACTTTAATTTTCATTTTTTCTTCATTTACTTCTTGAATGGTACCGCTGAAATTGTTGAATGGTCCATCAATTATTTTAACAAGATCTCCGTTCCTAAAAATAGTTTCCATTCTTTCGCTGGATTCATCTTGAGTTATGCGGCCAACAATTCTTTTTACTTCCTCGGGCTGCAAAGGATTCGGATTGTTTTTCGTACCTAGAAATCCCATAACCGAAGGAGTATTCAGAATAAAATCTTTTACTTGATTATCCAGCTCAGCTTTTACAAGAATATAACCCGGAAAGAAATTCTTTGTTTTACTTTTCTTTTTACCGTCTTTAACCTCAAACACTTTTTCGGTAGGAACAAGAACATCTTCAATTTTTGCTTTTAGTTTTTCGTTATCCCTTAATTCAGCTTCTATTAAGTTTTTAACTTTGTTCTCATGCCCCGAAAAAGTCCTTACTACAAACCATTTCAATTCTACTTCAGGCATTAACTTAAAAAATTCCTTTAAATAATTGTGTGATAATAAAATCTATAACATAAGTAAAAGCAGCAATCAGCAGGCAGGATACGATAACCACGTAAGTAGATTCCTTAAGCTCGTCCATAGTCGGCCACGTAACCTTCTTCATTTCTTTAACAACATCTTGAAAAAAAGCAATAATTTTTTCTTTCATAATACAAGCTCTTTATTATAAGCAGCACGTCAGGAGGGACTCGAACCCCCAACCTGCGGTTTTGGAGACC
>CAZHBJ010000171.1:0-6835 GCA_964530445.1 uncultured Ignavibacteriaceae bacterium | reverse complement strand
AAACTTCAAGCCTAACCCCCAGCCCCTTCCCAAAGGGAAGGGGAGAATTTGGGATTGAATATTTTATTTTGGTACTTGGATTAAACGGATTAGGATAATTTTGAGAGAGCAGAAAATTTTTCGGTGACGATTTAGAATCTTTAATACCGGTGACTGTCTTTATTTGCAGTCCCCATCCGTAAAGGAAACCGGTATTTCCATTATTAAGGTCGGTGATTTTTAAAGCCCACTTGCCGCCGGCTTTTTTACCGGCAAAAGTTTGGTCTAAGGAATTTAAAGGCATTATACTGGGACCGAAATCAATAAATTTACCGTCTACTAAAGTATCGGTAGAATTGTCGTCAAAAATAGTTGTTAAATTATAACAAGAACGATTACCATAATCTCCATTCCAAACAAGAACCGAATCACCCGAAGGATCGAACAACGATATTTGAAGATCACTTAAAGAAGTATGATTTAATGCAACAAATAATTTTATATCGGAAACAGTTCCGGTGTTTGTAATGTTCAGGCTGTCGTTTTGCATATATCCGGCAGAGTTATATTGAGGAATTCTTAAAAAGGCGGGCTTTATAGTAAATTTATCGGGGAAACCGGGATAATTGTTTCCCAGTATCGGAGAAACAGAATATATGGGATTAGCAACATAATATTCCGAACTGTACAAAGCATTGCCTTTCAAATAGCAGTAATCGCCGGTATTTGTACTTGTCAGTCCGGTATAATCAAAATTATAACTAGCTGTATACTTCGGAGGAGCAGGTTCATTTACAAAGTCTGTCATATTAAACATATCTTTTTGAATTTCAGATTGTGATTTTGAAAAATTAGAAATTCTTACGGCATCTATATAACCTGCAAAGCTATTAGCTGCTGTTCCGCCGGATTTATTTCCGAAATATAAACTGTCAGTATTGCTTTCCGGAAAAGACTTTTGATATGCAAAATCAAGTTTTCCATTAATGTAAAGTTTCATTGTATCCGAATTAGTAATAGTACCTGCAATAAAACTCCACTGGTTTTCCGGAACGGTTAAGCGTGAGCCGGTAGCACCTGAATTTGTACCAAACCATAGAATCGGCTGGTTATCATACATAGAATAAGATATCCAATAGCCTTTATTATCCGCACTTTCTTTTGAGATAATATACTCATAATCTGTTGGAACACTTTGAGGAAATACCCATGCTTCAATAGTCATCGGCCCGGAAAGATCGTTGCTAGGATCCGAAGGGACCACTGCATAACTTTTAGTTTGAATAGGAATATTTAATGCCGAATTAGGAATTAAAGTTTGAGAAGGATGACTTCCCAGATCTATAGGAGTGACATTATAAGGATAATAATTATTATAGCCGTCATAACAATATAAACCGCCGAACGGTCCGCCGCTATTAGCTTCGAAACTGCATGCCATAACTAAAATAGGATAAGTTACAAAATTCGGATTAGGATCATCTATTGCACCTACAAGAGGGTGCCTGTAATCGGCCTGGATAGTAGATTGAGTAACAGCATTATTATATATTCTTATATCATCAAGCATACCGTTAAAATAACCGTAATTTGATTTACCGATTAATAATGAATCCGAACCCGGCAGGGGACCTGCATTTGAATTAGTAGTTGAAGTATCCAAATTCCCATTGATATAAAAACTCATCAATCCCGATATGCTATCGTATGTGCAAGCAAGGTGATACCATGTATTCGGTTTCATAGCAGTTTTTACACTTGTGTACAACTTTGTATTGTTGTTAGTCTGCATCCGCCCGATAACCCTATTATTATTTGTCGCATCCAGTAAAAGCCTAAACCCGTTTTTACCGAACAAGGTATAGTATCCGGCTTTTGAACAATTAAACCAGCATTCTACGGTAAAACCGCCTGATAAATCTCTAAGACCCTGATAAGGTACAACAACTATATAACTGTGTGCGGTTCCGTCGAATTTAGCTGCTGTATTCCAGTATCTTTGAGCAAAAGAGTTATTTGATCCGCAAATAATGAGAATAAAAAATAATACAAAACTTAATGATTGCCGTAAAAGATTTTTCATAATTTTTCCTCTTAGATATTTTTAAATTTGTCCGCACAAATTTGTGATTACAGTTTTTAGGAAAGGCATGCACTTAATATCCGCATTAAGTACTTACCGAAATATTTAAGCAATAAAGTCAGAGTTTTAATCGACGTATTTACTGTTTAACCATAACTTTCCAAAGTAATTTTAATGAATAATAGAAAACTCAAAATAAATCATTTAGTCAAATAATTTTAAAAGCTAAAAACTGATTTCTAACTCTACCCAATATTTCAATAAATATTTACAAGAAATTCTAGTAATTTATTTTTCAACGTATTTTTCTTAATCCCGCATCAAGTGCGGGCTAAACTCCAAAAAAACGACAGGAACTGCAATTATTTTATGTACTTTTGTCTTGATACAAAAGTACCAAAAAATCAAGACTGCAAATAAATCGCTAAAATTTTACTTCATTCCGTTACGAAAAATAAACTCGTCCGTCATACGTCATTTAACGGAGACGGACTCAAACAGTATTTTTCGTTTAACTGTAGGCTCACATGCAACACTACATTACTTAAAATTTTTTAACGCAATTTATTTGATGTCATTTATAAAACTAAAAAAGGATATTTTTATTTTAACCTTATGCTATATCAAATATAGGATTATAAACAACGTTACTACACTAAACTAAAGCTTAACAAGCACAGATAATTTAATAACCCGTCTTCGTCCGGTATTTACCGGACTTCGCCGGGCAGTCGAATTTCTTTTAATGTGCTTATTTATTAACTGATAATTGTTATATGTTTTTTATTACCAGGTTATTTTAGTTTTTTAAAATCATATTAAACTTCGATTGTTATTTAGGAATCATCTTAACAAGAAGAACATAAATAACCGCATCGTTTTTATTCATTTTAAAATTCAGAGCAGGGCAGGCGAGTAAGGATTTATTTAAACTTTTTGTGGAAATTTTCATGTGTAATTCTCCGCCGAATATTTTTTATCTTTTTAGCATTTCATATTAATGGCTGATAGAAAAAAATTTTTTGAAAAACGGAACTAGGATTTAAACTGATTTCCGCTGTTTATAAATAGTATATTTCTTTTTGATCAGTCATTTGCCCTCCACAAGACAATTCCGATTCAAATATTTCTGAAGAATTAAATCGCAACCAAAAAAAACTAAAGTTTATTTTATGAAGTAACAACTACATAACAATGTGGGTAACATGAATTTTTGATATGTATCACTAGGCCCCCTAAATCCCCCAAAGGGAGACTTATTAATTAAAGACATGAGAAGAGAAAAAAGTCGGATACCGGAGTAGGGTAATGGGAATATGGAAAATGGAATATGGAATATTTGATATGGAGGTTGGAATTAAGAGTCAGTCATTTATTGTCATTTATCGTCATTCATTGTAATTTGATTGTTAGCTTGGTGCCGGATGCTGAATTCTAGTTACTTGATACTGGATTCCGGATATCCACAGCGTCTACTATCCATTGATTACTCACTACTAACTATTTACCAAACTATTTTATAATCAAATCCGAAGAGGTTGAGGTTTGTTTATTGCTTACGTTATCATTTACCGTGAGAGTCATCTTGTAGTCACCGCTTTTCAATTCACTTATATCAAACGCAAGATAGTTTGAAACATCTTTCCTGTTGCCGTTGTAATTATTCTTTATTGAAATATTGTAAGCTTCACTTTTCCCGAACAGCCCTGAAAAAAAGTCCCAAATACTTTTTGAATTATCCTTTTTCCGGATATCAAAACTTACGGAATAATTTGTGCGCTCATCGTTACCGTAAGATAAATTATAAATTTCATAATAAGTATAAACATTTTCCGATTTATCAAATGTTAAGGTAGGATTGGGAAGAATAGAAACATTTTCTTTTCCTCTTTCATTTGAATTATTATTAGGTGTTATTTTATACGCTTGTTCAAGGCTGCTGCATGATAATGTATCGTTGAAATCATCTGGAGTAAAATTAAAATTATAACCAAACAATTTATTCTCTGCCGGGACACGTATATCCATAGAGATAATATATTTTTGTCTTTTTAAGGAAAGCTTATCACCGTTTATAAATAATTTATTAAAAATAAATTTTCCTGAGCGGGTAACTTTATAGCTTTTATCTTTTTTCATTAAAAGATTCATAGTGCTGTCGAATATGGAAACTTCAACCTTTAAAGAAAGACTATCATTATCATCCAACACAGATGAAAACTCATCGAGGGGAACTGCATAATCAAGATAAATAAGATTTTTATCCGGGCTTTCCCTGAACTGGTTGAGGCTGATATTGGCATTTAAAGGTTTAATTTCTTCGGGCCATGTAAAGCTGTCGGTTGTTAATCCGCGTTCGGCGGTATTAACGCCTTCGACCGCAAGCTGGTTCCAGGTATTTCTGTACAAAGGTTCAACATAATGATATCTAGTATCCCATGTAAGAAGGTCGTTTAATACATTGCGGTTAAGAATCATTGGAACGAGTTTCCAATAGCCGGGAGGAGCATCCCTATCGATTAAAAAATAAAAAACCATCCGCGGATGCCTGCTGGTTTTATAATAAAGCCAGGCCATGTTCTGCTGCCCCGTTTCTCCCAGAGTAGTTGAGGCTTCATCCGGTTTTCCGAAGCGGATATAAATATACCCCATGTCGTTAAATTCATTATTTAAATAATACCACGGCGGATGCTTTATAATATCGAGTTTGTTTGCATCGTAAATTCTTAAACGGAAGCCGTCGTACCTGTAGTTTTTTTCCGCATAAATTAATCTTTTATAATGTTCAATCAAACGCATATTATACGGAAGCGAAGGAAGGGGATTTTTTTCAAGCCAAAAGCTGCTCATTACTTTTTTTAATTGCGTCAGCGGTATTGATGAACGAAGTATTTTAAATTCTCTTTCATTTATTATAAGCTCAAAATCTTTAAGCAGCAAAGCGGCTTCTACGCGGTTAGATACGGAGTCTACCGCTTTCCAATAAGTTCTATCGGCTTTTTCATATTTGTTTTCCTGAACATAAACCTTAACCAGGGAGAGATAAACGGGAATTAGAGGAAGGTCAGCCTTTTCCGCAATAAGTTTTTTGAATATTTTTTCAGCTTTATCAAGTTCATTATCTCTGCGATAAAACTCTCCCAGGAAATAAGTATCATAAACTGATTTCTGTTTTTTAAGAAAGCTTTCCACATCGCCGCTGTTTTCGTATACAAGCATTACATCATAAAGATGGAAAATACCAAGGGATGCATGTTCTTGATATTTATTAATTTCCATTTGATGCCGTGCCAGTTCGGCGGACTCAATATAATCGTGACGGTAAGATTTTAGAACTGCAAGCTGGTAGAACGTATCCATAAAAGTAGAATCCATACCGATAACTTTTTTGAAATGCTTCTCGGCACTATTCCACCTGATAATTCGTTCAATGGGATTTTTATAAACGCCGTCTTCTCTTTGTCCTATGGCGTAATAATAATTGGCAACAATGTTATCGGGCTCTTTATCAAGTAAATCCCCGAACGTATCGATAACATCACCCCATTCTTTATTCTTAAATTCAGTTTTACCTTTTGCAATGATCGAATCTTTTTCCGCCCGGGATAATTTATCCTGGCTGTACAAAACCTGAGCACACATTATTAATACAAGAATAAGGAACGTATTTTTATTTTGATAAAGGCGCATTAATTCTCCCATTGCCGTTTTGTTCAGACATTCATAATCTTACAAAAATATTTTTGTTAAACTTTTTGCAGCCGATTAAAAAATAATAAGAAATTAATCAGCGAATATCTTTTCTGCTACAACTTAAATAAAATTTGGTAATTTTAATACAGGCGGGCAGTATTTCTTCTTTTTATAAAAAGATTGAGACAGATTTACTTTGGTAAAAAATTTAATCCGCCTTCGTCGGCTGGACTTCAGCGGAACTGCCTGCAATAGCCGGCTACTTTCTGCAAAGGCAGGCGAGAGCATTCGGGTAAAACCCGCCTGCCGGACGGGCAGGTTCCCCGCCGCTTGCAGCGTAGGATTAAAATCATCAATTAAGATACCCCTCACTGCTTGCGGTGAGGTAATTTATTCTGTTTTGTAGGTTGTTTTTTACAATAATTTCACGCCTATGTCGTTTGATGTAAAAACCCGAAGGGCTAAAATTATTTCTAAGTGGAATTATTTTGTCTTCCGGTTAATTATAAAAAAAACTTCTTGATACCGATTTATTTTGGACAGCAATGTGTTTTAATTTTGGTTATTAAATTTTGAAAAAGTTCTTTTGATTATATGATTAAAATTACTTAAATTGATAAAAGTTTAAGGGAAAATTTCCCTAAAGCAGGTTCAAAATAATTATTCGGGGGCGCGATTATATTGAAGCTCTTAGGAAATAAAGAGGGATGCTTTTTTAGAATTAAGGGAAATGAACAATTAGTTTACCATTCTTCCTTTTCAAATAATTTTTACTTTGGAATTGAATTTAAGCTGGTCGCAATATGTGTGATCGTTTATAATCTATTATTAATTATGATCATTTAGGAGGTAGGAGATGGGAAACAGGAGAACAGAGAAAGCAGGCCCCCTAAATCCCCCAAGGGGGGACTTAATATTGAAGAGGCCCCCTAAATCCCCCAAGGGGGGACTTTGAATGGAATATGGAAAAGTCAAACTGCAGGCGGGAAACAGGAGATGGGAAAATGCAGACCGGAAACGGGAGAACAGAGAACAGAAAAAGCAGGCCCCCTAAATCCCCCAACTTGTCTTGGCGAAGGT
>CAZHBJ010000170.1:0-6837 GCA_964530445.1 uncultured Ignavibacteriaceae bacterium | reverse complement strand
TTTGCCCGAGTGAATATGTAGGCAATATAATGAAACTGTCAACAGATAAACGGGGAGTTTACAAAAATACTACTTACCTTGATCCGACACGTGCCGATATTCAATATGAATTTCCTTTGTCCGAAATAATTTTTGATTTTTATGATAAATTAAAATCAACTACCAGAGGTTATGCCTCATTTGATTACGAATATATCGGATACCGTGAATCGGATTTGGTTAAACTGGATATTTTATTAAACGGGGACCCTGTTGATGCACTCTCGATAATTGTTCACCGAAGTAAATCATTTGATTGGGGAAGGAAAGTCTGCAGTAAACTTAAAGAACTAATACCTCGTCAAATGTTTGAAATTGATATTCAAGCAGCTTTAGGAACCAAAGTAATTTCCAAATCGGTTGTTAAGGCTTTACGTAAAAATGTGCTTGCAAAATGTTACGGCGGTGATATTACAAGAAAAAGAAAACTTCTTGAAAAACAGAAAGAAGGTAAGAAAAGGATGAAGCAAGTTGGAAATGTGGAGATTCCGCAAGAGGCTTTTTTGGCAGTTCTTCAAATAGAAGATTAAAGGATATAGATTGCCCCGGTCTGAAAATATACAAAACAAAAATGGAAGTAATTCGTCAAAGGATAATTCCGAATTAGTTTTTAAGTCTAAACATTTTCTTCGTTCCGTTATAATTGCTTTGTTGACCGCTATAATTCTTAAATCATTTTTAATCGAAGCGGATAAAATTCCCACAGCTTCCATGAGAAATACATTAATACCGGGTGATTTTATCCTTGTAAACAGGGCAGCATATAGTTTTTACACCCCGCGTTTTTTCCCTTTAACAGATATAAAAATTCCTTGGATAAACTTAATTGATTTTAACCGGCCCAAAGTTAACGATGTAATTGTTTTTCAATTTCCGGGTTATGATGGTGAAATTAATGCGGGTGAAAATATAGATTATATAAAAAGAATTATAGGAACTCCGGGAGATACTATTCAAATTATAAATAAGGATGTTTTTGTTAACGGGAAAAAATTATTATTTCCGTCAACTGCTTTAATTGACTCGGTTCATTTTATTAAGAAAGGCGTAATTGATAATAGAATTTATCCGCCCGGTAATGGTTGGAGCGAAGACAACTACGGACCTATAATCGTTCCTAAGAAAGGAATGACGGTGCCTATAAATGCAGAAAATATAAATGAATGGCAGCTGCTCATTGATAGAGAATTTAATAAATATGCCGTTAGTATGGAAGGAACGGTTATTAATATTAATGGTAAGCCTGAGCGCAAATATACTATCAAAGATAATTATTATTTTGTAATGGGAGATAACCGTGACGATAGCATGGACAGCCGGTTCTGGGGGTTCGTACCGTATAATAATATTATCGGTAAGGCAGTTGTTATATATTGGTCTGTAAGTGATAATCAGCAAAACGGATTTTTTGGCTTTTTTAATAAAATTAGATGGAATAGGATTTTTACGATTATTCATTAAAAATTAAGATATTATAGATAAGTACTTTTTGTAATCTGTTTTCAAAAAAATATTTGCGGAATAAATGAAAAAAATAATTTTGATGGTTCTGTTAATAGTACCTTTTACTTATTGTCAAACCAAATACTTAATCTATTTTAAGGATAAAGGGACTACTCCCGGCAAAGCTTTACAAAAGACAAGCCCTTTTTATAAGGAAGCGTTGAGCACCTTAACTCCACGTTGTATAGCCCGCAGGGAAAAAGTTATGAACCCAAATCACCTGGTTACTTATGCGGATATCCCGGTTAATGCTGAATATATAACCGCAATTAAAAATCTTGGAATTAAGATTGATAATAAACTTAATTGGTTCAATGCAGTATCTGCTTATCTTACATCTAGTCAAATTGTAAAAATTTTACGATTCCCGTTTGTAAATAAAGTAACCCCGGTAAAAATATTCAATATAAAACCAAACAAGCCGGTGCAGGAATCTAATAACTATACGATGCCAAAAGCATTTTCATCAGTTGATTACGGAAAATCATTTCCGCAATATGAGTTGTGTGATATCCCTGCAGTTCAGGCTAAAGGGATAAACGGTAAGGGTGTTGTAATAGGAATTTTGGATGACGGCTTTATGTGGAAGTCTCATGAATCGTTAGAAGCCAGAAATGTTTTATCCGAATATAATTATGTATTTCACACGACGTCAACAGCGCCACAGCCCGGAGATGCTCCACGTTCCGGATATCATGGTACTTATGTATTTTCAATTCTTGCAGGCTATAAAGACAGTTCTATAATCGGGCCTGCCTATAATGCAAGCTTTATACTTGCAAAAACCGAAGATGACCGAAGCGAATCTCATATCGAAGAAGATAATTATGCTGCCGCACTTGAGTGGATGGAAAGCCAGGGTGTAGATATTACCACAAGCTCTTTAGGATATAATATTTTTGACGATACCACTTATTCCTATACTTATGCAGATTTGAACGGTAATACAACAATTATTACCAAAGCTGTAAACTTAGCTTTCCAGCGCGGTGTTCTTACTTTTACGGCAGCAGGCAATGAAGGAAGTACTTCATGGAAATATGTTGATGTACCGGCAGATGCTTTTAAGGTAATTGCAGTGGGAGCTGTTTACAACGATAATACCATTGCGCCGTTTAGTTCGAGGGGCCCTACTTATGACGGACGTATAAAACCGGATGTAGTTGCACAAGGTGTAAATGTTTACGGTGCAGATGCCGCAGCATCCAATGCATATTATTATGAAGACGGCACATCGGCAGCTACGCCGATTGCAAGCGGAATAGGTGCTTTACTTTTGTCTGCTTTTCCTAATTTAACAAACGTACAGGCAAGAAATATTTTGTTGGAAACTTCGGATAACTATAACAGTCCGAATAATGATATAGGATACGGTTTATTATCTGCCAAAAAAGCTCTATCCTTTCCTAATATTTATCAAGTAAATAATATAATCCAAGTTAATAAAATATTTTTCTCTCAAAATGGAGTTATACCGGAGACAGCTTCCATAAATTATGCAGTCGACAATTTAGATTTTACTGCTGCTGCATTAAGCTATGACGATACTCTAAAATACAATTACCGATTTCCATCTTTACAAAACGGACAAAATGTATATTTTTACTATACTTATAACGACAGCCTCGGTAATAATGTTCGAGAACCGGTTAATAATTATTATTATTTTACAGTAAGTGATTTAATAGATTCGATAGGATTATCCGACGGATCTTCTTTCAGCGTAAATCCGTTGTCTCAGAATTTCCCGAATCCGTTTTCAAAAACAACTAAAATTGAGTTTAATACAAATTCCAATGTAAGCTTAACAATATATAATGTTATCGGGCAAAGAGTAAAAACCTTTTACTCTCCTCAAAGCCCTATAACATGGAATGGGAAATCGGACAACGGAACTACATGCGCAAGCGGAGTATATATATATGTACTGAACGCCGAAGGAAAAGTTTATGCCAATAAAATGATGTTTGTTAAATAGGCTTTATCTTATTTATATAAAATATTAAAGTTACATACTTTTTAATTAGTTTATTATTAAATTTTAATAAAAGAAATGAATTTATTTAAAGAATTATGAGTAAAATTTTATACCCTGCACAATCCAAATATCTTGACGATTTGGTAAAAGAATCCGATCCTTTAATTGAAGAAATGGAAACCTTTGCAAAACAAAACAATATTCCTATACTTAGTAAGGATTCAGCAAAATTTTTAGAACTTCTGATAAAAATAACAAAACCCAAAAGAGTTCTTGAACTAGGTACTGCTATTGCTTATTCTTCGATTAGGATTGGACGCAATCTAAAAAAGAAAAGCATACTTCATACTATTGAAAAAAGTCAGGATAATATTCCTGTTGCAAAAGAAAATATCGACAAAGCAGGCTTGCACGATAAAATTATTATTTATGAGGGAAATGCGCTGGAAATTATGCCTTCTCTGCCGAAGAAATACGATTTTATTTTTTTAGATGCGGATAAAGCCGATTATAAAAAACTGTTTGATTATTCGATTGTACTTCTTAAAAAAGGAGGAATTATTTTTGTTGATAATCTTTTGTGGCACGGATATACCGCTGCAAGCAAAGTTCCGTCAGATATGAAATTATCTACCAAAATTATCAGAGAGTTTAACAAAGGTTTTGTTACTCAACCAAAATTGAAAACAACGGTTTTGCCTGTCGGTGACGGGATCGGTATCGGAGTTAAGGAATAAAATTTATTACATTAACAAAAAATAAGTGAATGGAACAAACATATTTTCAAATATCGTCGGATTTCGTAAATGATGTTGAAAAATTTTCCAAATCGAAACTAAACAGAAAAGCCGAATTAGTAAGAATTTATGAAGAAGCGCTTAAATCAGGCAAAGAAAAATTGTTTGACGATTTAACATTTACCGCTAAATATGTTCAGGGTTTAATGAGAATTGTAAAAAGCGGATCGGTTAATCCCGATATAAAAAACATCGACAGTATTAAAAAAGATTTTACGGACAATATGAATAAGGTAGTATCAAAAATTAAAGAGATTATTTCATCTGCAGATGAAAATATGAAAACACATTTTGAACAGACATACTTTGAAATGTCCCAGCAAGGATTTGTAAATCTTGCGGAACTTCTCGCCGATTTGGAATGGACAAAAATGTATTTAAACGATTCGCGGAGAAACCAAAATTAAGTTCTCGATCGCTTTAAAATATATTCTAAAAATATTATTGAATCTGGCAGCCTGTTTCAACAGAAGCACTATGTTTTGGAAATCCACCTTTCAAGTGCAGACAGTAAGTTTGTCATTGCCGTAATTAAAGGCTGGTGCTGCGACTCATCTATATCTTCAAGAATTTCTTGGTGGATATTGACGTAAGCTTTGTTAAGAAGCTCAACAATTTCAACACCTTTACCTGATAGATATACACGCATATTTCTTCTGTCGGAGTTGTCAATTTCTCGATTTATATAACCCTTATTAACAAGTCCGTCTATGATTCTCGTTAGCCTGCTCGGGCTTAAACCCATTCTTTCTGCAATCTGCTTGTTATTCACGTTCTCATTTGCACTGAATAATCTTAAGCATCTGAATTCTGCTTGGGTAAGTCCGTGCTGTTCTGCTAAGCGGTTTTCTTTTTCCTGGCAGCTTGCCAGTAAGCTGAAAGTAAGATCAGCTAGTTTGTTTGCGTTTTTCCCGATTTCTTCTTTGTATTCCATCTTTAATTAATAATTGTTGCTTATAGCAAATATCGTCAATGATAATGATTTAATCAAGTGTAAACAATATTTTTAATAAATTAAATATTGCTATAGAAAATAGTCTTTATCTGATTCACTAATTAAAATTTCCCCTTTTGAAATTTCATTTAATTCATTTGAAATGATTTCAATTTCTTTAAGCCCTGATAAACATTCGAAATTTGCTTTTGTATCAAATGTTGAATTCTCAATTATTGCTTTGTGTTTGGAAAGTATTCTGTGAATATGACTAATAAAAGAAAAGTCTGCTGATATAAAAATTTTTTTATAATGTTTTAACGTAATTATTTCCGAAGCATTGATAACTTGATAAGCTGAGTTATAATAAGCCTTTCCCAACGGACCGACACCTAATTTTACACCGCCGAAATATCTTATAACAACTATTAAAATATTTGTTAATTCAAAATGATCTATAGCATTTAGAATTCTAATGCCCGCTGTACCGTTTGGTTCACCGTCGTC
This sequence comes from uncultured Ignavibacteriaceae bacterium, assembly GCA_964530445.1. Classification (GTDB taxonomy): domain Bacteria; phylum Bacteroidota; class Ignavibacteria; order Ignavibacteriales; family Ignavibacteriaceae; genus FEN-1297. Next base: position 1,079 of record CAZHBJ010000170.1, on the reverse strand, counting down.
GGAATATTTAAAATTTCCGTCCTGCAGTCTAAATGCAGAACAATGATGAGTTGCGTCGTAATATTCCTTTTTAATATTTTCTAAAAACGAATCGGCTTCTTCAATCGACTTAATATTGAACGACTTAGCTATAAAAACCGATCCTTTCTCTTTGTATTTTGTTTCGCCGGAAATACTTATAGTTTTTATTTTTGCTCTGTTCGTCATTTTATCCTATAATAATAAAAATGTAATATGATGTACTTCAAATATATTTGATTTTCAGATTCCCTATAAGTAATATAATTGATTGAATTATAAAAATTAGTGTAACGTGGAAAAAGAAACAATTGTTATTAAAGGAGCGCGGGAACATAATTTAAAAGATATCGACCTGGAAATTCCCAGGGATTCTTTTACCGTTATAACCGGCTTATCCGGGTCCGGTAAATCATCGTTAGCTTTCGATACTATTTATGCCGAAGGGCAGAGACGCTATATAGAATCTTTGTCCTCTTACGCACGCCAGTTTTTGGATATGCTTGAAAAGCCTGATGTTGATCTTATTGAAGGATTAAGCCCGGCAATTTCAATTGAACAAAAAGCAACTTCCGGGAACCCTCGCTCTACTGTTGGAACAGTTACGGAAATTTACGATTATCTAAGACTGCTTTATGCCAGACTCGGAGTACCTCATTGTTATAACTGCGGTAAGCCTGTTACAAAACAATCCTCAGCTCAAATTATCGATTCTATTATTTCATCTTTAAATGCAAAAAAAATTTCAATTTTAGCCCCGATAATAAGAGGAAGAAAAGGACATTACAGGGAGTTATTCGAGGAAATTCTATCGGATGGATTTTTAAAAGTAAGAGTCGATAATGAATTTTTTGAAATAGTAAAAGGATTTCATGTAGATAGATATAAGATTCATAATATTGAAATTTCTGTTGATCGGATTACAGTTAGTGAAAAATCACGCAACAGAATTACAGAATCAGTAGAAGTTGCATTGAATTATGGAAATGGTATTGTAATTGTAAATGATGGTGCAGAGGATCATATTTTCAGCCGACATCTTGCCTGCCTTGATTGCGGTA
>CAZHBJ010000169.1:0-6909 GCA_964530445.1 uncultured Ignavibacteriaceae bacterium | reverse complement strand
ATTTATCCTTTTATATGTCAAGATACCTTTAATCAAAGACTAAAAACATTCGGTAAAAAAGAATTGTATTTTGTATTATCATTTTAGGTTTCGTTATCATCTCCAGGAAGATTATTGTCCCCTCCTTCGGAGGGGCGAGGGGTGGGTCAATTACTTATTTAGTAAAGTTTTTAATTTTTCAATTCTATTCTCAGTCGATTTTATTAGTTCAGGTGTAACCCCTTCAATATTTTTTATCAATTCAAAAAATTTTAATAAATATTTATACTCATCATCGAACTTATTTTCAGATCTATATACCAAAACCAAGTTTAAGTAATCGTTAAAAGTATAAAAATGTTTCTCACCGTAAGCAGTAGTGTCTATCTCTAATGCTGTTTCCAAATATTCCACTGCCTTTTCTGTATCTCCCAAATCCTTGTATGCCATACCGAGGTTGTTGTAATCCGGAGCTAAATCCGGATTTTTATCACCGTAAACAGTAATGTCTATCTCTAATGCTTTTTCCAAATACTCCACTGCCTTTTTTGCATTTCCAGAAGCCTTGTATGCCATGCCGAGGCTGTTGTAAGAGGCAGCTATATCCGGATGTTTATCGCCGTAAACAGTAATATCTATCTCTAATGCTTTGCGCAAATATTCTACTGCTTTTTCTGCATCTCCCAAATCCTTGTATGCCATACCGAGGTTGTGGTAAGAAGCAGCTGTCTTTGCATGTTTATCACCGTAAACATTAATGTTTATCTCTAATGCTTTATCCAAACATTCAACTGCCTTTTTTGCAAATCCCGAATCCTTGTATGCCATGCCGAGGTTGTTGTAAGAGGCGGCTACATTTGGATGTTTATCACCGTAAACAGGGATGACTATTTTTAATGCTTTAAACAAATATTGCACTGCCTTTTTTGCATCTCCCAGATCCTGGTAGGCCAGGCCAAGGTTGTTGCAGCGGGTAGCTACATTTAGATGTTTATCGCCGTAAACAGAAATGTCTATCTTTAATGCTTTGTCCAAATATTCAACTGCCTTTTCTGCATCTCCCAAATCCTGGTATACCAATCCAAGGCCGCTGTAAAACGCAGCTGCCTTTGGATGTTTATCACCATAAACGGCAATGACTATCCCTAATGCTTTATCCAAACATTCCACTGCCTTTTCCGCATCTCCCGAATCCTGGTATGCCAATCCAAGGTTGTTGTAATCTGCAGCTGCATTCGGATGTTTATCGCCGTAAGCAGTAACGTCTATCTCTAATGCTTTATACAAATACTCCGCTGCCTTTTTTGCATCTCCCAAATCCCTGTATGCCATGCCGAGGTTGCTGTAATCTGCAGCTGTCTTTGGATGTTTATCATTATAAACAGTAACATCTATCTCTAATGCTTTATCCAAATATTCTACTGCTTTTTTTGCGTCACCCAATGCCTTGTATGCCATGCCAAGGCTGCTGTAAGAGACAGCTGTTTTTGAATGTTTATCACCGTGAACATTAAGGTCTATCTCTAATGCTTTACCCAAATTCTCCACTGCCTTTTTTGCGTCTCCCAATGCAACGGATAAATTTGAATATTGGTTTAATAAATCCGATATAGATTGATCTTTATCTTTTTTTGCGTGCTCTATAATGGAATCAGTAATAAAAGATAAAACTTCTTCTAATAAGCTTTTCTGTTCTATGTAACAGAGTAAATTATTTAATTCATCTCCCAGCGGCAGAACATGCCTGGCCGCCGAATCAATATCCTTTAATTCGAGTGCATGAAATTTGGCTTCATTATGATATGATAAAATTTCATTATTCTCTAAATAACCGTCATACCATTTCAAAGCAGTTCTATGTGCTTTTTCCTGTTCTTCCTTATTTAATTTTTGCCACATCTGCTGCCGGATTATCGGCATTACCCAATAACGTTCTTTTTGTTCAGGTATAATATTTTTTTCGAAAAGAGATAAGTCTACTCCCTTATCCAATAATGTTTTATTCCCAAATTCATTAAAGGCATCTTCTTCCAGAGGCAATCTATAGACGGAACTTAAGCGGAGGAATTTTTCAAAATCGGGACCTTCTGTTTTTGCTAATAAATCTGCAAGATGTTTTTGTTTATAGTCTTCTTCCTTTCCTTCAAGTTCATCTTTTAATTCATTTAAATTATATTTTTCTTCGTCGGCAGCAATTATTTCCAGCCATTCCAATAATCGAGGATTACCATTACCGAATTCACGATATAAATCTATATTGGAACTTTTTGCAATATTAGAAAGTTCATTCAGCTTTTTGTTTTCATCTGCGCCTGTAAAAGACATTAAAGGAATTTCATGAAGAAATCTTTGCGCAGGATTTTTCCCTTCCGCCTGTAAATCAAAAGCATAACGGCTGGCTATTATTATTTTGCTTTGATTTTTTGTGTAGTCAATATATTGTAGAAAAGGTCGAAAGCTATTAATTATTTCAGGCAGTAAGTACCATGTGTCATTTTTAAGATAGAGATTCTGCTCAAAATCATCGAAATAAATAATTATATTTTTTTTCTTAAGAGTATTCATATAAAGATCTTTTATTTTATCTTCATAACTAATGTCTTTTCCTATAATTATTTTAGCATCCTCATATCCCTGCTTATCAAAAAATTTTTTTAATTCATGAATAACTATGTTTTGCTCAAGTTTTCCACGTAGTATAATTACATCCTTATAACTTAATTGTCTTTCAAATATTCTTCCTGCAAGACAACTTTTACCTACGCCTGCTGGTCCTGTTATTAACAAGCCATGTTTATTTTCATAATGCGCTTTATTATTAAGAACAGCTAAACCCTGCTGTAAAGCTCGACGCCTTCCTACAAATCCATTTTCCAGTATCTTAACATTGCCGTCAAATAGATTTTTATGAATAACCTGCCGGGCAGACTTCTTAAGACTGTTTTGTCCTTCTTTAACCAATCCTTCGCATTCTGTGCCGTCGGTAAATAAGCGCAATAGGGACCAAGGATGATAATTATCTTTAACTGATAAAATTGCTTCGTTAATAGCATAAGTAATCGGTTTACCATTTGCCAGCTTTTCATATAATACACCTGCAAAATCCGCTGCCCCCGTATCACTTACAGGTAAGCCCCAGCTTAAAACGAAGGGGATTCCATAATTCACCATTTGAAAAGCAAATGATTCGATACCTATATTTTTATCAGACTTGCCCGTAGAACATCCCGCCAGAAACAATATTTTAGGAGGCGAATTTTTTATATTATCATATAGTCTTTGCGGCGTCACTTTGTCCATAAGCCCAAATTCATCTTCCATATAAAAAACCGGACCTAATTTAGAGTCATACCCCGCATGACCGGTAATATGTAAAATATCCGTTCCTTGAATTTCACTAAGAGATCTTTTTATACCATCAAGACTTCCGGTATCTTCAACTTGAAAATCAAGCGGATATTTTTCCGCTATTTTGAAGAACAAATCTTCTTCTTTTTCAAATTGAAGTGTAGAATGTTCAAGATCGACAGGTGAAGCGGAAACAAATAATATTTTTAGCAGCCTGTTTTCCCGTTCAAGTGAAGTTCCCTTTTCTTTTACCGTTCTGATTATATGTGCTTTATCCTGAACAGCAATGAAGTCATTGTTATATAAAAGCTCAAAAGGTATTTCAGCAAGTTCCAAGGGCAGGGAGAGATATAAAAATAAATCATTATTTTCAGTTATATTTTTTTCAAGTACAGTTGAGAGTTCCCCATTATTCCTGTTAAAAAGATTGAAAAGACTTTTCCCTAATTTTTGTCCTTCAATTTGATCATTGCTCCATAAACCGAGCCGGCTTTCTTTTAATAAATTTTGTAATTCATTTTCTTCTATATAATAATTTGGTTTAGGATTATCATCTATAAAAACTCCTCTATTCCCGTCAACTAATTCCCCAACAGTAAACTTCATTTTTCCTGCTCTAATTCCGTTATGATTTCTTTAATTTTATTTTCAGAACCGTAAGATTCCTGTGATTCACTTTTAGTAATTAACCGATTTAACGCTTTAGTTGTTATTCTAATTCCAACAAGAAATGAATTCTCTACCAAAGAAATATAATTAAAAAGCCCTTATAAAATAAATGACACAAAGCTGAATGATATTGAAATAAAATAGTACTATAGAATTTCAATTACAACATAGTGTAATATTTTTTCAATTTAATTTGAAGTAGAAATGAACTTATTAGTTACCTTAACCCACCCCTCGCCCATCCTGAGGAGGGGACGACATGCTCATTTGAAGAATTAAAATTACATTAGAAAAAATAACCATCAAAATTATTTTCTTATCCTTAAGATGTATAATGGAACAGATAGAATGATAAATATAACGTCCTAAATGAAAACAAAAGTCCCCCCTGGGACATAATCACAGACAAGGGGCAGGCCCTCCTACAGAGGGTATTTAGCCTGTCCGGCGTAGTCCAGAAACTGCCGGACGAAGACGGAGAGCGGGTATATAACCAATTGCATTGTCACCGGCTTTTCATAATCTCGCAAAAACATTCCGGGTCGCTGCAGATAACGTAACCGGGGCCGGGTTTTACAATTCTTTGAATGTAATAAAAACGACTTACATAGCAGTTAAAATTTTACTTTTCGATTACTAAGACGGTGATTAAAACCAAACCCCGGAAAGACATAACCGGGGCTCAGTTTCGTAAGGAGGCACGCAGTATGATTTTTCATGTAGTCATATGAAAATTGAAGTAAAACCTATTCAATTATTTATAAAAGACGAATACAAATTGAAATTATTAATAACAGCCTTGCCTAAATCTTTTACACTCGAATTAACATCTTTATTTGCCAATTCCCGGATAGCTTTCTGCGCTTCAGGGTTACCGATCTTATAAAGAGCAAGTACAATTAAAAGCTTGGTGTTTGTATCTGTTTCTTTAGCCAGCTGCTCGGTAAGAGGATGTACAAGTTCTTTTATTTCGTAATATCCTGCTAAATATATGCAGCATCTTTTAACTCCTAAATTTCCGGTTGCTATTCCGTTGGCTAAATTTTTAATCGCTGCTTCAGGTATTTCATTTTCAAGGGTTTTTGTAATATTATTGCCTAAAGTATTAAAGGCATATATTTGACTCGATAATAATACTGTTGTTAAAATTATTACGGCTAGCTTTATAAAGTTTCTTTTTCCTGTCGTCATTTTTTGTTCCTCCGTTTATTTTTTATTATTCCGGACCTGTTTAACTCTCACATCAAAATTAGATTATTCTAATGTAACAGGTGTCATTTAAAGGTAAACGTTTGTAAAAATTTGTCACTGAATTCTGTGAATCAACCTTTAATTAGAACCATAAATAATGTTTGATAATGAAGATTTATAAAATGCAAAAATGAGAATAGCGTTATTCAATCATTTATTTTATCGAAAAATATTACCTTACATAAAACCTTTAAGGTCACATTTAAAGACCTTAAAGGTTACATAGTTTCACTTTGTGAAAGGTCTAAAACAGTGACCTTGAAGGATAATGCGTATGGTGAATTATTAAATAAAAAAAGTACGCCCGGCAAAGCCGGGACATACTTTTTGGTGAGCTTATGAACCAAGCATGTAGAAAATTTTAATTCGATTTGAAAATACTTTCGAAGATATTTTCTTTTGAACTTTGGTGCCGCCAGAATTTGATATAATGTTCCTGGGATATCAGCCCGATAGGCCCCTGGTAGATTCCCCCGTATCTCCATCCGTCATAAACCCTGACTGCAATAACGTTATCTTCATCAAATTTAATTAGTCCCGCGGGCAGATAATAACCTCTAAATTGATCGTACTCCTTATTATCTATAGAATTGTATTTAGGATTATCGTGCATTGTACCTGTAGAACCGACCAATTGACCGTTAACGTAAACCTCATCAAGATCGTCGATTTTCCCCATCATTAAAACAAGCTTCTTCCCTTTGAGATTATTCCGTACTTTAAAAGTTTTTCTGTACCAGGCATAGCCGTCATACTTCTTAAAGCCCTGGTTCTCCCAATATCCCGGCACTATCAGCGTAGTCCAGTCATTATCGTTTACATTAATATCTTTCCATTCTTTGTTGTCGCCGGTTTTAAATTTCCATTGCCCTTCAAGATTCAGTTCCGCAAGCAATTCATTCGGTATGTAATAAAGCCCTATAGTGCCTTTGGCTATTCCTCCGCCTAATTCCGAATCGAAGACTCTTACTGCTATAACATTATCTCCGTTCTTATTAAAATAGCTTGTTTCAACCGTGTAATTCCGGTATATGCTGTAAGCGGACTGGTATTTGGGAGGGAAAGAACCTGTAGTACCGATTAACTTGCCGTTTAAATATGTCTGGTCAACATCGTCAATTGCACCGAGTTCCAGATATACTACAGAATTTTTATAATCATCCGGGAAAGAAAAATGTATTCTGTACCATGCGTATCCGTTGTATCCGTAAAAGCCTTCATTTTCCCAATAGTCGGGAACCTTAATTTCTTCCCAATTATCATCATTATAAGACGGAGAAGCCCAGTTCATATTGTCCCCTATACTGAATTTCCAGTATCCTTTTAAGTTTACCAGCCTCTTCTTTTTCTGCGGCCAAGCAGTTTGGGTAAGTAAAACAGTAAATAAAATTATGCTAAAGTATTTTACGGTATTTCCAACCATTATAATTTGCTCCGAATTTTGAAACAAATCTACAGGAACTTAATGTTTTAAAAGTCATTTTCAAGTCAAGGATTGTAAAAAATTGTCACAAGTAATGTACTTTTGTATTCAGTCTGCCTATCATTAACTTAAGCTTATTGACGAAAGTAAATATATTTTTGACCTTAAATCTTTCGGCTCGGCATCAATTATCGATCATTTTATAACCGATTCCGTGAACGGTTAAAATTACTTTAGGA
>CAZHBJ010000168.1:0-6979 GCA_964530445.1 uncultured Ignavibacteriaceae bacterium | reverse complement strand
TTATATACTCCGACAGTGCGGATAAAGCCACCCGTTTTATTATGAATTGCAATCAAAGAAAAATTCCCTTAATTTTTTTACAGGATGTTACCGGTTTTATGGTTGGAAGCAGAGCCGAGCACGGCGGTATCATTAAAGACGGCGCTAAAATGGTTAATGCTGTTGCTAATTCCGTAGTTCCAAAAATTACTATTATTGTTGGAAATAGTTTTGGCGCCGGAAATTATGCAATGTGCGGTAAAGCTTACGATCCAAGATTTATTTTTGCTTACCCAAATGCAAAAATTGCAGTAATGGGCGGTTCGCAGGCAAGCAGTGTGCTTCTGGATATTAAGCTAAAACAAGTTGAGAAAAGCGGAAAAGAATTTAATGAAAATGATAAGAATAAATTGCTTAATGAAATAAAGAATTCTTATGAAGAAAGCAGTACGCCGTACTATGCTGCTGCCAGGTTATGGATAGATGAGATAATCGATCCTGCATTAACAAGAGAGTACATTTCGATGGCAATTGAAGCTTCCGATAATAATCCGGATATCCCGAAGTTTAATGTTGGAGTAATACAAACTTAACCATGCAGAAGCCATTTTCAAGCGGGATCAAAATTTCAGCAGTACTAATTCTAATATCCTTGCTGTTGCCATCAAATATCTATGCACAACAGAGCAATTTATCAAAAGCAGTGAATTATCTTTCGGAGTTCATAGCCTCTGATTATTTTAAAAGTCTTTATAGAACTAATGACGATTTGGCATTAGCGGATACAATTTATTTAAGAGCTTTGCATTTTGAAAACTATAATTATTCCAATACACTTTTCAACCTAACCTTTGCTGTTATTCCGTATAATAAGGTTCACATCCGTCTTCCTTTAATTGGTATAGATTATGTTTATCATTTAACTTCTGCCGAAGAAAAAATTTTTAAGAAGAAAAATGAAAACCTGCCCAAAAGACTTTTCTTTGATACGCCTAGAAATAATTACGGTGATAAGGATAAATTAGCTCATTTTTTCGGAAGCGCCTATATCGCATATTCATCAAACTTTTTTGATTTAGGTGATCTGATTGGTTATTTTGTGGAGGTATTTGAACAAGATTTTGAAGTTCAAAATTCTATTGACTTTCGGGATATTGAAACTAATTACCTTGGAAACATGTTTGGAGAAATCCTTAAAAAAGATAAAACAATTCTACCTTCACAGGTAATGATAATTCGAACATTATTTTATTTACGATACCATTTATGAAATCGATTTTAATTATAGACGACGAAAAAGAAATTTGCGAAAGCATTAAAATGATCCTTGAATATGAGGATTATAATGTCGATTACTCAACCAGCGCCGCTGACGGAATAGATAAACTGTTATCAGGCAGTTTCTCTTGTTTACTATTGGATATTCAAATGCCGGAGATGAACGGATTTGAAGTATTAAAAAAAGTTAAAGAGAATAACTCTTCGATTTCGGTTATTATTATTTCAGCTCACGGAAGCATTGAAAATGCTATAAAAGCTACAAAGCTCGGCGCATTCGATTTTATTGAAAAACCTATAGACCGGGATAAATTATTAATAAGTGTAAGAAATGCAGTAGGACAATCATCTCTGTTAGATGAAAATAAAGAAATAAAAAAATCACTCGAGACTGAAGAAGCAATTCTTGGAAGCAGTAAAGCTATCAACGGTATATTGGAAATTATCGACAGAGTGGCCCCAATTGAAACCAGAGTTTTAATAACCGGCGAAAACGGTACCGGTAAAGAATTGGTTGCAAAAGCGATTCATAAAAAAAGCACAAGAAATGATAAAGCCTTTATCGAAGTAAACTGCGCTGCAATTCCGAACGAATTAATAGAATCGGAATTATTCGGACATGAAAAAGGCTCTTTTACCGGAGCTATTCAGCAAAGAATCGGTAAATTTGAATTAGCAAATAAAGGCTCAATATTTTTAGATGAAATCGGAGATATGAGTTTACAAGCACAAGCTAAAGTTTTACGGGCAATTGAAGATAATAAGATTGAGAGAGTCGGCGGGGCAAAAAAAATTGAAATTGATGTAAGGATTATTGCTGCAACCAATAAAAACCTTAAGGATGAAATTGAAAAGGGAAATTTTAGAGAAGATCTCTTTCACAGGTTAAATGTGATTCCCATTCATATTCCTCCGTTAAGGGAACGGACGGATGATATCCCGATTTTAGTAGAACATTTTGCCAAAGAAATTTTGAATAAGCATAAAAAACCGCTTGTAAAATTCGGTGAAGATGCAATTAAGTACTTTCAAGGTCTGCCGTGGAGCGGCAATATTCGTGAACTCCGCAATACTATAGAAAGGATAATTATTCTAGTTGATAATAAAGTTATTACAAAAAAAGATATAGAGTTTTTATTATCTCCGGATAAGACTTCAATAGGAGATATTATCGATACAAGCAATTCATTTCAGGAATTTAAGGAAAAAGCTGAAAGAGCTTTTATAGTTAAACAATTAAATGCCAACGATTGGAATATTAGTAAAACAGCGGAAATTCTTGAAATACAGCGAAGCCACCTTTATAATAAAATTAAAAAGTACGGTATTGAAAAGGAAGAATAATTATGGGCAATACAATCTTTTCAAAAATTATAAATAGAGAAATACCGGCGGATATTGTTTATGAAACTGACGACATTCTTGCATTCCGCGACATAAACCCGCAGGCACCGGTTCATATTTTAATTATACCCAAGATAGAAATCCCGAAAGTAACCGATATTGACGGGAACAAACATGCTCATCTTCTCGGAAAACTTTTTGATGCAGCTAATAAACTTGCAAAAGAAATGAAAATTGATCAGGATGGATTTAGGCTTGTATTAAATTGCGGCAATAACGGCGGGCAGGAAGTTTATCATTTGCATATGCATTTACTCGGCGGCAGGCAAATGAAATGGCCTCCGGGTTAATTCTTTTTATTTTATAGTGTTCTATAATTACTTCTGCAACCTAATCTAACAATTTAACAATGCAGCAATTAGGCAATTCAGCAATAAAACAATTCCTTTTCACGTCATCCCCATTTTTATAATCGAATAATTATACTTTCTTCTAAGCATATCTATCGCTCTAAACAATTTTTTCCTTTTTATTCCTTCGTCTTCAAATAACACTTCCTGCTCGTAATATTCGTTAAATTTGCTTAAACCTATTCCTATTAGTCTCACTGCTACTCTCCTTGTGTAAGCTTTTCTTAATAGGTCAATTGCGTTATTATAAATAATTTTATCATCATCCGTTGCAGGTTTAATTGTCCTTGAACGCGTGAGAGTTTTAAAATCAGAATAACGAAATTTTAATGTTATTGTTGATGCCTGCCAGTTATTGTCCCGGAGAGATTGACAGACCTTGCCGGTAAGATCGAACAATATATTTTCTATTATTTCCTTTTTTACTATATCCTTATCAAAGGTTGTCTCTTTTGAAATGCTTTTTTGTTCCCTTTCTATTGTTAAGTATTCGCTCCCTTCGCCGTTTGCTTTTCTCCAGAGATCGATTCCGTATTTACCCATAGCAGCGCCGAAATAATCCGCCGGAAGTCTGGTAATATCGCCTATTCTAAATATTCCCCTGCTGTTCAACTCTCTTAAAGTAACTTTGCCGACACCGGGAATAGTTTCGACGGGCATAGGTGCAAGAAATTCTCTTTCCATACCCGGAATTATATAAGTAATTCCTTTTGGCTTCATACAATCGGAACCGATCTTTGCAATTGTTTTATTGCTTCCGATTCCGATTGAGCATGGCAAAGAAAGCTTATCATAAATTTCTTTTTGTATTTTTGAGGCAAATGCAAACATCGAGCCGTACATTTTTTGGCAGCCCGTAAAATCCATATAAAATTCATCCACGGATGCCTGCTCAATAGCCGGTGCGTACCCGGATAAAATATTTTTTACCGCATGAGAATATAATGTGTATTCTTTAAAATGCCCGTGCAAATAAATTCCCTGCGGACAAAGTTTGTAAGCTGTTCTAATAGGCATAGCCGAATGCAGCCCGAACTTTCTTGCCTCATAAGAACAGGCGGCAACTACTCCCCTTCCTCCCTGCGGATCACCGCCGACAATAACCGGTTTTCCCTCAAGCGAAGGACTAAGTATTCTCTCTACAGATACAAAAAATGCATCAAGATCTAAGTGAAATATTGTTCGCATAAATTAATTCCCGATAGCACGCAGATAACGCAGATTCAGCTGATTTTCACAGATCAAATTTTTTATTTTCATTCATGAATATCTTTCTCTTTATTTCCGGCTTTCTACCAAAATTTAACAGCAGTCCTAATTCCATTTCCGTAGCTTTTAAATAATTTATTAATTGTAATTCATGTTCTTTTATTAAAGATTCCACTGCTTTTAATTCCAAAATTATTTTATTGTCAACGATCAAATCAGCATAATATTCTCCTACAGGGATTTCATTATAATAAACATTAATAGGTTTTTGTCTTTCAACGATGAATCCTATTTTTTCAAGTTCAATCTTCAAAGCATTTTCGTATACCTTTTCGAGAAACCCGAAACCTAATGTATTATAAACTTTATAAAACCCCGAAATAATTCTTGAAGTTAAATCTTTAAATAAATATCCTTCCATATTATCTCCCTTTTTTATCTTGCGGTTATCTGTTAAATCAGTGTCATCTGCGTGCTATTCCTTTGGCTTGCCGCTATTTGTTGTAGCCTCGGGAACGCCTTAACAATCGTCTCCGGCATATCCACCTTTATTTTCTCTTCGAGCAGATGGATCAACTCAAATGCATTGGCTACAGCATCGCCGGCAGGATGGTTATTCATTATCACGTAAACCTCTTTCACTTTTTCACGAACTTCCATTATCTTCTGCTGAATCTCCACCAACTCTCCCGGAGAATAAAGATATTTATACCTGCTGCTTTGTTCTTCGTATGTCTGCTTTTTACCGTAATTATTTATCGACCGCATCCACGCCTCAACGTTTCTACCGTGAAAGCGAATGTATGCTTTATCATTTGTAATTACCGGCTCAAATGAAATTGATTTCCCTACCTGCGGCTGATCGATTGTGCAGAAAGTTAAATTAAGCTCCTTAAACAATTCCATCGCCTGTTTATTATTCCATGAAGAATGTCTTACTTCAACGAAGCAATTATAACCTTGAAAAATCTCACTTAACCTTCTTACATAATTCGCAGTTACATTATTAAATGGGAAAGAATAAGGAAATTGTATAAGCAGCCCGCCGAGCCTTTCTTCTTTGGCAAGTATATCAAGATTATAATTTACAGACTTTATTTTCTGCTGATCAAAATCTTTTTTATGAGTAAAGTCTTGATGAAGTTTAATAGTAAAAATAAAATCCTCAGAATCAATCACTTTCCTTACCCAGCCCTGCACAATTTTAGGACTTAAATAAGTATAATAAGTTGAATTTACTTCAACACAGTTAAAGTAATGAGAATAGAACTGCAGCCAGTCGAAGTTTCCGCTTTGCTGCTTTGGATAAAACGCCGGAACCCAGTCCTTGTAAGACCAGCCGGCCGTACCGATATAAAATTTTGGCATGTGGATTTCCCTTTATGTGAAGAAAAATAATAGCACGCAGATGACGCCGATTAAGCAGATATATACCGATTAAATTATTATTTCAAACTTGCCGTTTTTTATATCTGCAATTTGTCCCTTAGGAGCTATTGTAGAGCCAAAAGTACCGGCAAAGGTGCCTGATATTTTTAATTCTTTATTTGAGTAAACCACATTAGTTACATTAAACACCATGTGCAGAGAATTTATATCCCAGCTAACTCTTTCGCCTTTATTGAAAACCCCGTAGTGAGCGGTCTCGTTTTTCCCGTTCCCTCCGCTTATTCCTTTGTTATCATATTGTATTGATAAATCATTGCCGGTATGATTTGCGTTGTCCCTTAAGTTAATATCAATTCTAAAAAGAGGCGACATTGATTTATCCCCCGGCGCTAATTTTTTAAACCCCAATTCCAACGATACCATTTGCTGTATGTTTTGGTCATTATGTTCCGCTCGTGCAGTTACAACAATATTGTCCTGTTTCATTAATGTTATTGAATGAATGGGCAGATTTATTTCCTTACCGTTAAAGTTAAAACTGATATTCCCCTTGCTGCTTTTTTGAGCATAAATAAACGAGGCTGCTAAAAAGATTATTATTAAAAGTTTTTTCATTTTTATTTCCTGTTGATTTGTTTTATTGAATCGAATGAAACAAATAAATATTCATTAACGTATTGTTCAAAATCAGGGTAACCGTATATTGAGTATTTCTCACCGCTTCTTGTAAAGTTTGCGCTCCAATTTTCTTTAGGAAGTTTTATTGCTATAGGCGGATAACCTTCAATTAATTTAATCCTCTTTTTAATCGAAGTCCATCTCGGGATGTTATCATTCAGAGAAATCTTGGAATAGTTTAAGAATACATCAGCAGTTAATGTATCTATATCCAAAGCAATCGGCACTACTACAACATTATACTTTGATCTGAATATTTCCTTTTCAGTTTTATAGTTTTTATAAAGCTCGGACTTTTCTTTATTATACAACTTAAATGGAAAAGTTAACTCAGTATGATAAACATCGATAGGCAGACCTGTTCTATTATTAAATTGCGTATCAATCAAGGCATTAGCCGTAACAAGCGGACGCTGTTGAACCCTCAATAAATAATCAGTAGGAGAAAAGCCTGCACTATAGAGCGCCTTGTCTGCATTTGTTCTTAAATACTCCACACCGATTTTAAAACGTACATTCCGCGGCAGTGAGGATTCCGCCGTTGATTTTATAACTCCCTTAAACAATTGTTGATTATTATTTACGGATAAAAACTCTTCAGCTTTTTTATTTTTTGTAAAAGTAACTGAGCAGCTATAATTCTTAAATTGTTTATTTAAAAAATCTAACGGTGATTCTAAGTTATTAGCAAA
>CAZHBJ010000167.1:0-7097 GCA_964530445.1 uncultured Ignavibacteriaceae bacterium | reverse complement strand
AAAAGGACGGAACAATAACTCAAATTCCTAATTCAACAAGACCATTAAGCGGATCCGGTACTGCACCGGCACAGATTGAATTTTCACCTAACGGAAGAGTATTAGTCGTTACAGAAAAGGCAACCAACATCATCGACACATATATTGTTAACCGTCGGGGCATTGCCAGCGGACCAAACTCACAGCCGTCTACCGGGCAAACACCTTACGGATTTGAATTTGATAGAAGAGGAAGATTAATTGTTTCAGATGCTGTAGGAGGTACTGCAGGCGCCGGAGCTATGACTTCATACAGAGTCGGTTACGGCGGACTAAACCTTGTTTCAGGTCCGGTTGCCGACAACCAAACAGCACCTTGCTGGGTTGTGGTTACAAAAAACGGCAGATATACTTACACTACAAATACAGGCACGGCAAATATTTCGGGATACAGAATTCATCATAACGGTAGAATAACTTTATTTGATGACGGCGGAAACACTGCAAGTACCGGCGACGGTTCAACTCCGATTGATATGGCGCTCGATCATAGCTCAAGATATTTATATGCTTTGGGTGCCGGCACACATACCATAAGTGTCTTCAAAATTAATAATTATAACGGCAGTCTTATTTCTGTGCAGACAGTATCAGGTTTACCGGATCATTCTGCGGGATTAGCAGCTAATTAAAAAATTAAAGGCGGGTTTATGACTCGCCTTTTTTGTTAGTAAACAATTATTGTATTTCCCTTTTGCAAAACCACGCTTGTCCATTTCACAATAAAAATCCGCAATATATGGAAAGAAGTAAATATTTTTAGTAATTTATTACAGTTATGTTTGCAATAGTAGGCAATACTTCTATAATAATTAAAATGCAAATGATAATTTTCTTTAAAAGGAATAATACTTAAGAATAAAAACAATGATGGAAATATTTGTATAAGTTTTAATACCCAAAGGTTATTTGAAAGAAAAACGCGGTAATTAAGCATATACAGTTCTTGATTATAAATTGGGAAATTAGGGATTAATATTATAAATACGCAGTTCTGAATTCAATTAGACTTGTAAGAATAGAGTTGCCATAATCAATTATGTTTTACCAAAGCAACTATTAAATTTTTTTTTTACAATATTGAAAAATTCAATAAATAATTTTTTGTATTGCAATAAACCTTTTACCGTTTATTATTGAATGAGCATAAAGAAAACATATTTTCTCATTTTCATTTTGTTTATTTTCTTTTCTTTAGATCTCTTTGCACAAAAAAATGAAATTTCGATTTCCGGATTCGTAAGAGATTCTACCAGCGGGGAAGATTTAATTGGAACGAATATCCTTTTATATAAAGACAGTATTAATGTAAACCAACCTCCTTTCAGGGGTGCAGCAACAAATACCTTCGGCTTTTATGCAATACCTAATATACCAAGAGGTATTTACTTTTTAATTATAAGAAATATCGGCTATAAAACTCTTGTTAAAAAAATAGATATAACATCATTGGAAAAAAGTTATCAATACAATTTTATGATGATTCCGGAAAACATAAAATTGAAAGAAGTTGTTGTAGAAGGGAAAAAAGGACAGGAAATAAATCCAAGTACATTTGAAATTAATCCGGACATACTTAAAAAGCTTCCTTCGTTAAGCGGGGAGGCAAATCCATTTAAAGTACTCCAGATGCTTCCCGGCGTCCAGGTTGCAAATGATATATCCAGCGGCTTATATATACGCGGCGGTTCTCCCGATCAAACTTTAACCTTAGTAGATGGGGCTATAGTTTATAATCCTTCTCACCTTGGAAATTTTGCAAGTACGTTTAATTCGGATGCAATACAAAGCATTAAACTTATAAAGGGCGCTTTCCCTGCGGAATACGGAGGCAGGCTTGGAAGCGTTCTGGATATTAAATTACGTTCCGGTACTAAGGAAAAAGAAAAAGGAAAGGTCAGTTTAGGTTTACTTAATTCCGGTATTGAAGTAGAAGGGCCGATAAATAAATATGTGACTTATATGTTTTCCGGCAGAAAAATGTATTATGATCAAATTCAGAATTCCTTCTTAAAAAGCAATATTATTCCACGGTATAATTTTTCCGATTTTAATGGAAAAATAACCATTACCTCTTCTGAGTCTAATGTAACAACTTTAAGCGGAATGATAAGCACCGATAATCTATACAACCCAACAAACAGCAGCGGAATAGATTATAATATACAGTGGAAAAATGCTTTGGCAAACTTAACGTGGATGCATATTAATTCTAAATCTCTTTTTATTTACGGTTCAATAAGTTATATCGACTATGAGTTTAAATCTGTTTTGGAAGATAATACGCCACAGTCAACCGCTAATGATTATTATGCGCTTTCAAAACTAAGAGACGTCTATACAAACATTAATTCGGAAATCCACTGGGCGAAAAAATATAAATTAAAAGTCGGTACCGAAATTGCATTTCATGATTACTCGTTAATTTACAGTAATTTTTATGATCGCTTGATAGAGCCGACTTTAAACGGACTGCCCGATATTTTTGCAATCGAAGGTGCGCTCTATGTTCAAAATGAAGGTAAGATAACCGATTGGCTGAGCGCAAATATAGGTGCGCGAGGTTATTATTTTAAATCAAAAAGTTTCTTCAGTCTCGAACCAAGAGTTTCGTTCAAATTTTTAGTCAACGATAATTTATCATTTACCGCGGCATATGCAATTGCACATCAGTTCTTACATTTGATTATTCGTAATGATATTTCTCTTCCAACCGATCTTTGGTATCCATCTTCCGAAAAGATACAGCCCAGCAAAGCCGCTCAATATGTGGGCGGTATAGATTACAATTTGTTTAATCATCAATACATTTTTACCTTAGAAGGTTATTACAAAAGCATGGATAATCTCTATGAGTTTAAAAACGATATTAGATATAATTTGGGCGATCCCATAGAAAATTTATTTACAGTCGGTAAAGGTGAATCATACGGATTAGAATTATTTGTACAAAGAACTACGGGTAAAATATCAGGCTGGATTGGATATACTTTATCCTGGACGCGAAGAAAATTTGATTATCTTAATGCAGGAAAAGTTTTTTACCCGAGATACGACAGGCGGCATGATGTTTCTCTTGTACTTGCTTACAACATAAACGAAGCATGGAGTATCGGGCTTGGCTGGATCTTTGAAAGCGGGCAGGGCTTTACACTTCCTACCGGTCAATATCAATTTCAATCTATCGGTGTAAACGATCAAACCAGTTTGCAGTTTAATTACACGGGCAGAAATGCATTTCGCTTAGCGCCTTATCATAAGCTTGATTTAAACGTGACATATAAATTCAAAGTAAATAATCTTGGGTTTGAAACTTACCTGAACATTTATAATGTTTATGATAGGAAAAATCCGTTTGCTCTTTATTCTACATACTCAAATTTACCGGGACAAAATGGGTCTGTGACATATTCTCCGACAATTAAACAAATTACTTTATTTCCTTTTATACCAACTGTAGGAATAACTATTAAATTTTAACCAAGTGAAGAAATTAATTTCAATATTGTTAATACTTATAATTATTATAGCTTTCGGCTGTGATCAAGTAGATGTTTCCAATCCTAATTTAACGTATAAAGAAGATATAGTAGTAAGAGCCGAACTAAAAGCTGACAATGCTTTTGAAGGAGTTACTTTTACAAAAACACTTCCGGCAAACGAAGCTTACGATATTCAAAAAGCCGAGTTAAAAGATGTTATAGCATATTTAAAGATAAACGGTACCCAAGTGATCCCTCTTCATTATACTCAGAACGGAATATATCTTCCGTTACAAAGATATGTTATTCAACCAGGTTATACTTACGAACTTTATGCAGAAGAAAATGGGAATTATATTTACAGTAAAACCACTGTTCCGCAAAAACCGTTTATTCAATCGGCTCTTTTAACCAATAACGGATATATAAATACTATAGTTACATCACATACAAAGACTGCATATGGTGCAGTATGGGTTGTATTAAATCCGGGATCAAGTTTTGAATTGGATAACGCAAGTGATTTTCAGACAATAGTTTTAGGGAAACAGGATACAACATTAAATCTTTCCGTAAGAACAATTGATTTACCGGAAAAATATAAATCGATAAATTACCAAAATTCTTTATACGCCAGAGTATACTCCTTCGATCCTCAATACGCGGCTTATTTTAATACGCGGAATAGTGATCAGCCGGTTTCCAATCCTTTTGTTCAAGGTGGGGATCAAGTTTTTTGGAACGTTTACGGGAATAATGTAATTGGTTTGTTTATGGGTATGAATATGACCGGCAATATTAAAGTTCAGTAAAATATTTCAATATATGATGAAGAAAAATATTTTTACATTTTTAATAATATTAATTGCATTTTCTGCAATTTATGAAGGGTGTTTGCGCGACAATATTACTCCCGCGTTTAATTTAAATATGGAAAACTCCGCATTAATTTTAAATTATCTTGAAGAACAAGGGAATATTTTAAAGACAGACAGTTTATCTATATACGCCCAAGCTGATGAAGTATATAGTAATAAAAATTATTTAATAATAGATGTACGTTCAAAAAATAGTTTTGAAAAAGGACACATTTCCGGTGCAATAAATATTCAAAATGATTCTCTTGTTCAATATTTAAATGGAATTGTATTAAGCGACTACACCAAAATAATTTTAGTAAGTGCAACCGGTCAGGCTTCTTCATATTATACTTGTTTGCTTAGACTTTACGGCTTTTACAATGTTTATTCTATGCTGTTTGGAATGGCACAATGGAATACGGCTTTTGCAGATACAATGATTCGCAATACGAAAGATGCTGCTTTTATTAGATATTTAAATGACAGTCTTTATACTTTTCCTCCTAAAGAACCATTGCCTGCCGTAACATTTAACAATACCGGATCAGATATTCAATCTAAAATTCGCGGAAGAATTGCCGGTTTAATAAAAAAAGGCTTTATAAAAGATACTGTATTTGTAACGGATGATTATTTCGGGATAACAAGAATTCCGACAGAAGTAACACTAGATTCTTATATTGTTTGCTATGGAAACAATTGGTTATATATGTCAGGGAAAGGCGGAATTTTAGGCCCCGGCCATTTACCCAATGCTGTTCAATATACTCCCGGCATTAGCTTAAGAAGCGACACTTACCTTCAAACCTTGCCATCGAATAAAAAAATTATTGTTTACGGATATTCCGGAGACATAAGTGCATTTGTCGTTGCTTATTTACGAGTGCTTGGATATGATGCAAAAACGTTATTATACGGTGCGAGCGGATTTATTTATTCATATATGATTGAAAATTCGGAAAATTTTACTCCTTTTATTTACCGATATGGTAATATTAATAATTTCCCTTACGTAACTGATAGTCAATAAAAATCATTTTCGTTTTTTTTAAATGGCCATTCTTTTTTATAATTCGCTCTAATAAAGTAGACTGCGGCTCCAATTGACATAACGACAACTCCGCCTAAAGCAAAGTACATTCCTGTCGATAAAAACAATCCGACCCACATAAAGATTGCAATTAAAGCCGGTACAGGGTAAAGCCACATTTTAAAAGGTAAAAATCCGGCAGGTTTATTTCTTCGTAAAAGTATAACTCCGACAGCCTGCCCTATAAATTGAACTAAAATTCTCATTGCAAGTATTGCGCTGATAACTTCCTTAAGCTTAAACAATAAACTGAATACAAAAGCAATTGCACCTATTACAAGAAGTGAAACGTTGGGAAAGTGTTTTTTAGGATGAACTTTTGCAAACACTTTAAAAAATGTTCCATCCAAAGCTGCCGCATAAGGAATTCTTGAATAACCGAGTAGAGCGGAAAAGAGAGAAGAGAAGGCAATCCATAAAATTAAGATCGTTGCTACAATAGCTGCATCCGAGCCGTATATTTTTTTAACAAAGGTGCTTACAATAAATTCCGAGTGCATTGCTTCACGCCAGGGAATAACTCCTAATACGCTTAACTGCATTGCTAAATACAATATTGCAATTCCCCCGATTGAAATGAAAATACTTTTAGGAATATTTCTTTCCGGGTTCTTAAGTTCGGACCCAAGATTAGTAATGTTATAATATCCCAAATAAGTATAAATCGTTTGAACTGAAGCGCTTCCCAGTCCTACAAAAAAGATGAATGAGAAATCAAATGCACCCTTAGGAAAATCGAAAGCAAGCTTAGGATTGAAATGCGTTACACCGCCGAATATCAGCCACAGTACCGTGGCAATAACTCCAATCCAAAGCAGTACAGAAATTTTACCTACAGTAGTTATTTTTCTATATAGAAGAATAACAAGAATAATTACTAGTAAACCTGAAACCACCTTCTGTCCGATCGGACCAAGCGGCATTAAGAAAGTAAAATACTGCGAAAAACCGATCGACCCTGAAGCAATTACCAGCGGCGCTTGAAAGATTGTCTGCCATATTAAAAGGAATGAAAATAATTTTCCCCAGCTTTTGGGTCCGTATATCTCTTTAAGAAAAACGTAACTGCCGCCGGCTTCCGGCATAGCAGCACCAAGCTCAGCCCAGACAAAACCGTCCATAAATGCAAGCAGAGCGCCGAGAACCCAGGCAATCATGCATTGGGGGCCATTCATCTCTTGAATTACAATGGGCAGGACAATAAAGGGTCCAATCCCAATCATATCAATCATATTGAGAGCTGTAGCTTCTTTAAGCCCTAAGCCTCTCTCAAGTTTTTCCGTAGAAGTTATACTCAATTAAATTATAATTAATAAGTTATTAATCATTTCGGTTGAATGCTTTCATTGGCAATTTCTTTTCTCACTCTGCTATGCTTATAACCGTACGCAAAGTACACTACCAAACCGATAACAAGCCAGCCGGCAAACCGGAGATAAGTAATCCATGGCAGGCCAAGTATAAGATATAAACATGCAACAATACCAAGTGCCGGTATAAGTGGAACTAGTGGAGTTCTAAAAGGTCTTGGTCTATCCGGGTCTTTTTTTCGCATAATAATAATTCCTGCACAAACTAGAATAAATGCAAATAAGGTTCCGATATTAGTTAAGTCTACCATTTCAT
>CAZHBJ010000166.1:0-7152 GCA_964530445.1 uncultured Ignavibacteriaceae bacterium | reverse complement strand
TTTACTGACATTTCTATTGAGTCGAATCTATGTCATTTCTATGGAGTTATTACACTAATCTAAATAGTTATGGATACTTATTGATTCTAATAATTTTATGTATTAATTTTTATTCAATTCGATTCATTAAGTTTACCCCCCCTTAATGAATCTTCCCCATGCCCGGTAGCCCTCCACCGGGCAGTATTTTAAATAATCAATTAATTTTTGTAAAATGTATTAAAGAATTTCATCAAAATAGGAATTGGTAGCATTATGGAAAAAATAAAATATGAATTATCGGAAAAGACAAAACCTGTCAACATCCCTGAAAATTTAGGCTTCGGAAAAATTTTTACTAATCATGTTTTCGAAATGGATTTTAATCAGGATAAGGGATGGCACAATCCTACAATTAAAAAATTTGAGAACCTTTCGATGCATCCCGGTACAATGTTTCTGCATTACGGCCAGGGAATATTTGAAGGCTTAAAGGCTTTTAAAACAGATGCCGGTAATGTGGTAATGTTCAGACCGGAGAAACACATAGCCAGGCTGAATAACTCAGCTAGAAGAATTTGTATTCCGGAAGTAGATCCTCAATTTTTACTTCATGCATTAAATGAATTAATTTATATTGAAAAAGATTGGATCCCGGCAAAGAAAGGTGAATCATTATATATACGACCGTTTGTTTTTGCAACGGATCCGTATCTTGGAGTAAGACCCTCTCAAACATACAAATTAATGATTATCCTTTCGCCCGTCGGTGCATATTATCCGGAAGGTTTTAAACCGGTTAAAATATTGGTACAGGATGAATATGTTAGAGCGGTGAGAAAAGGATTAGGCGAATGTAAGACACCTGCAAATTATGCTGCAAGCCTGCTTGCTGCGGAAGAAGCCAAGAAGAAAGGATTCACACAGGTGCTTTGGCTAGATGGTGTAGAGCAAAAATATATTGAAGAAGTTGGAACTATGAATATCTTTATCAGGTTTAAAGATGAAGTAGTTACACCTAAACTAAACGGAAGCATTCTTCCTGGTGTTACACGAGATTCTGTTTTGCAAATCTTAAATGATATGAATATAAAAGTAAGCGAACGTCTTGTAAGTATTGACGAAGTCGTATCGGAGTATAAAAAAGACAATGTTATAGGTGTTTTCGGTACCGGTACTGCTGCAATAATTTCATCCGTTGGCTGGCTGAATTATAAAGGTTTTGAAATGACTTTTAATAACGGTCAGACAGGAGAATTGGATCTTAAGCTATTCGAAATGCTTACATCAATTCATTACGGGCAGGCTGAAGATAAATATAACTGGCTTACCCATGTTGAACGAAAAGAGGTTGAGGTTTAATTCAACTTAGATTTAATTAAATAAACCAACACTGTTTTTATAAGGGCATTTTGTAATTTCAAATTATGGAATGCCTTTTTATACTTTAAATTCTAATTCCTTGTCGGAAGAAACGTGCATGTTCCGGATAAAATTATAATAAAATTCAATAATGGGTATTTCATCATCATCATATCTGTTTTTAGATCCGCTTATTGTTCTGCTTACTTCTTGATACGGCAAATTAAAATGTTCGGAAGCCGCATCTATTGCGTTTTTAATTATGCTTTTATGAAGGCCATCGTTCTTTAAAGCGACGCGTAAAAGCCATGTGTGAACATCTATAAATTTCTGCAGAACTTCAGCTTGCTCTTCCATATAAAATCTTTCGTTCATCTATTGTATGTTACCTTCTGTTTTTTAATAGATATTTCCAATTATGCACTTACTTAATTGGAGCTATCTTTTTGAACTTCCGAATTCTTAAAGAAAATAACCCGGGAGCTCTGCTTTTATAATCGAATTAATACGGAAAAAATTTAGAGGGGGTGATAATTGGTGATTTTGTTAAGAGTTTACTAAAATTAAGTTTGATTTTGTCTGTAAAATTAGATTTTTTTTGTGCATCAGTATAATATAAAATTAGTTATTACATATAATAAATAAATTATCTTTTTATTCTCATGTTTTTTCTTTTCTTATTATCCACATATAAAAAATACCCATAATTATCCATGTGGTTATCTTAATATAAATTGCCCGGGACTGCCATCCTCCGGAGCGTTTGTGAATCAAAAAATCTTCTGCTATGTAAAATTCCTAAAAGGAAAAAGATAATAATACCATGCATTATGTGCCCAGTGCTAAAATAAATTCCAATTGTCCGGACCCGACTGAAACAACCTGCCTAAATCCGGAGCGGCGCTTAGAATCATCGCAGAAATTAACATCCATTTTTTCTTCGTATTGTAAGAACAAAACCTTGCGCTATGTCATTTGTTGTTGTCTTTAATTTAGAATAAGATGTTTTTTTAGCTAATAAAAAGTTAATTAAACGACCGCCTGAATTCCAATGGTGAAAGATTAGTTTTGTTTTTGAATAGTTTACTGAACGATTGAGAATGCTCAAAGCCCAGTTCATATGCGATTTCGCTTACCGATAATTCCGTGGTGGATAATTTTTCTTTTGCTTTTTCAATCAGTTTGTTGTGAATATGCTGCTGGGTGCTCTGACCTGTTAATGTTTTTAGAAGTCCGCTTAAATAGTTTGGTGATACGTTTAATGTATCGGCAATATATTGAACAGTAGGCAGACCTTTAGCCGTAATATCATCACGATTGAAATATTCCGAGAGAATCTCTTCCAGACGAACCAGAACTTTATGGTTCGTAATTTTTCTGGTTATAAACTGGCGGTGATAAAATCTTTCCGAATAATTGAGCAATACTTCAATTTGCGAAACAATAATATCCTGACTGAACTTATCGATGTTTGAGTGATATTCATTCTGAATATTCTGCATTATTCCGATGATAGTGTTTTCTTCCTTCTCCGAAAGGAATAGTGCTTCATTTACCGAATAATCAAAATACTCATATCTTTTTATTTTTTTTGCCAGGGGCGTATTCCACAAAAAATCCGGATGAATAAGGAGCAGCCAGCCCGATCTTTTAGAATTATTATCTCCATCTGATTCAATTCCAAAAACCTGATTGGGAGCTATGAAGAACATAGTTCCCTCATCAAAATCATATTCCTGCTGACCGTATTTAAATTTAGCGCTCAAACATCTTTTCAAAGAAATGGAATAAAAATCCAATATCCAGGTTTTAATCTCATCGGTGTGCGGAGTATCTATTTTATCAAGATTTAAGACACTTACCTGCGGATGTTCCGGCTTGGGTAATCCTCTAAACTGATGGAACTCGCTTATCGTTTTGATTCTGTAAGGTTGTTTGCTATTCATGCTTATATAATTTTTTAGTATCGATTTCTATCATTAAAACAGTATAAAATAATCATTATGTTGTTTTATTTTTGTGATTACCAGGGTATTTCACCTTTTTCCTCGTAGAAAAATTTCCCGGTCGGACCGCTGCCGTCTAAAGTTGCATATTGTACAACTGTCTTTGCTCCCTGCTCTACTGTCTGAGTGCCTTTGAAATGATTCAGGTCGGTTGCAGTATAACCAGGCGAAACACTATTTACTTTAAAATTTGCGTCCTTAAGTTCATTCGCCAGCATAACAGTGAAAGAATTTAAAGCTGTTTTGGAACAGCTATAAGCATCATAAATTTTGTAATTAGGATTTTGGGTGCTGTTTTGAAAAGTCAAGGAACCCAAACCGCTTGAAACATTAACAATTACCGGATTTTTTGATTTCTTTAATAGGTTAATAAATTGCTGCGTTGTTTGTACGGCACCGAAAAAATTAGTCTCAAACACTCTCCGTAAATTTTCAATGTCCACTGTTGATATCCTTTGAGACGGTCCACCGCTGATGCCCGCATTATTTATTAAAACATCCAAAGCCTCGATCTTGCTTTCCAATTCCTGTCTTGCTCTTTTTATAGAATCGATATTGGTAACATCGATTTCAATAAGCTCGACATTTGAGATACCTTCATCTTTTAACTTCTTTACGGCGTCTAGACCTCTTGCTTTATCCCTGCTCCCCATATAAATAAAATAACCCAACTTCGCCATTTGTTTTGCGGTTTCAAAACCGATGCCCTTGTTTGCGCCCGTTATTAATACTGTTTTCATAATTCTTCTTTTTTTTATTTCAAATTTTGTGTTTTAAAATTACCTGGCAACAAAGAAAAATCTGCATCAGCCAGTACTGTCTGCCAGTCTGTTCAAGATCTCCATTGATTCTGAATCGAGATGCACATTTCCAGAGGCAACGTTTTCATCCAGGTGATCAAGACTCGAAGTACCGGGGATTAACAAAATATTCGGCGCATGAGCAAGCAGCCAGGCTAAACCCACTTGAGCCGGCGTCGCTTTCAACTTTGATGCGATCTTGATTACTTCAGATGCTTCGGTTACCTTCGCTATTCCGGGGAATGCCGAACCGAGCGGGAAGAACGGCACCCAGGCAATATCATGTTCCTTGCATAAGTCAAGAAGCGGTTCTGCCGAGCGATCAAGAACGCTGTAAGCATTTTGAACACAGACAATGCCGGCCGGCAAGGCTTCGCGAAGCTGCTCAAGCGAAACGTTGCTGAGTCCGATACCGCCGATCTTACCCTCCTCACGGAGTTTAACCATCTCGGCCAATTGGTCGTTAAAGTTCACAAGATATTCGGCCGGGACAGGATTGCCGTCATGCATTGCATCCATTACGCGGAGATTGACCACATCTATCCGTTCAACAGCAAGGCTGCGAAGGTTAGCTTCTACGCCAGCACGGAGTTTTTCGGGATTTTGAGCAGGAATCCACCCGCCCTGTTCATCACGTTCAGCGCCGACCTTGCTTACCAGCACCAGATCCTTCGGGTAAGGATGTAAAGCTGCGTGAATCAGTTCATTTGAAACACCATTGCCGTAGAACTGTGCCGTATCAATATGATTAACACCCAGTTCGAGGGCACGACGTCAAACGCTCAAGGCTGTATTTCTATCGCGCGGCGGTCCCCATACGCGGGGTCCCGGAAGCTGCATGGCACCATATCCGACGCGGGCTACTTCGCGTCCTGCCAGCATTGCAACACCACCGGGTTTATTGAAGTTTGAATTTAATTCTTTTTTCATCTTTTCTAATTCCTATAATAAGTTTCTAATTACTATGAAAAATGCGTGCAAATTCCTTAGCATAATCTTTCAATTTATATTTGCCCAGCGCCGGTTTATTTCTGTAATAGTCTTCATATAAAACACCGCTTTGGCCGGCTGCATTCATCTCGACCAGTCCGGCGGCAATTTTAGGATTCATACCCGCAGCTACCATGCTTTTCAACAGTTGTTCGTCTGGAATTACCACCCATTTCAAATCGGGCTTACCGATTGCTTCTCCCAGTAGTTTAGTTAAGTTATTGCAGCTGATTTCATCGCTTGCAACATAGTGTATTTTTCTGCTTGAAGGCTTGCCGTCTACGAGTTCCTCGGCAACGGCAGAAGCTATATCAACCGGAGCAACCCATGGTTTGGGGTCATCGCCTCCGTAATTTGTTGCGATTACGCCCTGAGTTTTGATAGTGTTTATGAATCCCAATAAATTGTAATAGAAAGCGACCGGACGCATAAACGTAATTTCTGTATCTGCCGGCAATGAATTTAAACTATTTTCAACCGTATAATAAAACGCTAAGAGACCGTTTCCTTTATCCAAGTGCGCTCCGATGCTGCTTAGAAAAACCACCCGCTTTACTCCGGATTCAAGAATAGCCCGCTTATAGTTATTGCCGAGTCTCGAGGTATAGGCCATCAAATCAAAAGAGGGATCTGAATAGGCATTGCCCGCCGAAATCATGCAGTAGACGGCATCGGCGCCTGAAAAAGTTTTTGTAAGAAATTTAACATCATCCATCGAACCAATTGCTGCCGCAGCACCTATAGCTTCAATCTCTTTTTGCTTTGCAGGATTATGACTTATTACCGTAACCGAATGACCTTTTTGTATTAATTCCTCCGTCAGCGGTTTGCTTATATGTCCTAATGAACCGGTTACTACGATTTTCATGAGTATATCCTTTCTTCTTTTACAAACTTCAAATCTTACGATTCAAAAGTAAATACATAACAATTTATCTGTGTAGCCTAATCTATGATTGTTGTAGCCGATTTATTACTTGTGATGGTCACCTAAATTGATAGATGATATCCTGGTTCAAAAGGAATGAAGTTTAGTGCAGATGTTAAGGTTTTCAATTATATCTCAATCACTTTCTGTTTTTTCTTCTGCGATAAATGTTCAAAAACATTGCCGATAATTTCCTGTTTTAAAGTCTCAAGCATCCTGGTCTTTACAAAATGCCGGTATGTAACAAGACTGATTTCACGCACTGGTACGGGCGTTTTGAATTCCCTGACATTATTTTTTTGTTTTGCACTTAAATGTTTAACAGCTAATTCCGGAATAATCGTTATCCCTTCATATTGATCGACCATTTTAATTAGCGAATCAATACTGCCGGCTTCATATTCAAGATTGCTGTTGGTAACCTCTTTCTTTTTCAATTCGCACAAATTAACAATCTGCGAACGGAGACAATGACCTTCTTCCAACAGCCACAGGTGATTCAGATTAATATCTTCGGCAAGCAGGTATTTTTTATTCAACACGGTTTCATTTTTTGAAGCATAGACAAAAAATTCCTCCTTATATAGCGGCTGCTCCAATATTGAGGAGTTATTAAGAGGTGTTGCAAGAATTCCCACGTCAATAATATTTTTTTCAAGTTTCTCAATTATGTCATCGGTAGTAAACTCCCAGATCTTTACTTTTATTTCCGGGTATTTTCTCAGAAATTGTCTTAAGAAAACCGGTAAAAGGAATGGAGCTACGGTAGGAATTATCCCTATTCTCAGCTCTCCTTTTAATTCCCCTTTTAATGAATTGGCAATTTCTTTTAATGCACCAGCTTCTTTTAAAATTATTTTTGCCTGCTGAATAATTTCTTTTCCTGCTTCTGTTGGAACTACCGGCTGCTTACTCCTATCGAATATTTTAATACCCAGTTCATCTTCAAGTTTTTGAATCATCATACTTAAGGTGGGTTGTGAGACGCAGCACGCTTCCGCCGCTTTTACAAAATGACGATGGGAATCGACCGCTATTAAATACTCTAACTGCTGTAAATTCATATTATAGATTTTATTTATAAGAT
>CAZHBJ010000165.1:0-7287 GCA_964530445.1 uncultured Ignavibacteriaceae bacterium | reverse complement strand
TTTTACTTTATAGCTAACAAATCCTATAATCTCTATTCCGTTACCTTCTTTTAAAGCTTCAATTACGGTTTTAAAGAATCCTTCAATTATTGCTTCCGTTTCCAGCTTAGTAAGTCCAGTACCTGCAGCAACCTTATCAACTATATCAGCCTTAGTCATTTCGTCACCTTAATCAATTTATTTTGATATTATAAACCATTATAATTTAATAGTTTAAATTATTAAACATTTATAGTAAAATCAATTACCGGATTATTATTCAGGTTTTAATATCACTAAACGCAAAATGCAAGTTTATAATAAAAAATAGTCTCAGAATGAAATAAAAAGCACATTTGAGACACCATTATATCATAATACGCAATATAATAATACTATTTCAATGGTATAAAAATTGTTCAAATTCTAAAAAAAATCAAACTATTATGGATCTTCTGGATATTATCATATTTTCGTTAAAGATTTTTGCTTTAACCTCGCTTATAATTGTAGCCGTTTCATATTTTATATTTAAATTAAAAGATAGAACGCGCGTAAAACCCTACATGAACTCCAATCCTATTGAAACTTCCGGAACAATATTAAAGATAGAAGATAAAAAGATTGAACCGCTAAAGCAGCGATACGAAATTTTAAATGATGAATCAATTTCGATCGACAAAAAGCATATTAGAATGGAAAGACCCGTCGTAATAAAAAAAATACTTTCAAATACCGTAGAAGATAGAAAGCTATCTAATATTTTCAGTCATTATTCAAAAAATGCAATAGAACCAATGCACAAAATAAAGCATTAATTTATATTTTCCCGGATTATAAATTAAATCAGTACGGATTCGATTGTTTCATTTCGCCTATTTTTTAAAGACCATATTTTTTGCCAATTCATTAACATCATACGGTGCAGGCGCACCTCCTAAGTATTTATGGAACCAATCCAGATGTGCATCATAATAAAGAGGCATAGATTTTACAAAGTTCGGCCAATGGCCGTCGTTTTTAAAAATAATTAGTCTGGAATCTATACCTAATGTTTGGAGAGTGGTGAAATACTGAATACTCTGGGTATACGGAACTCTGAAATCCTTTTGACCGGTAATAATTAATGCAGGAGTTGAGAAGTTCATTACATAGGAAGACGGAGACCATTTCGAATAATCATTTGAATTCCAAGGCTGCCCTTTCAAATCCCAATTAGGGAACCACAATTCTTCGGTTGCACCCCAAAAAGATTTCAAATCATAAACTCCCATCATTGATGCAAGGCATTTAAATCTTTTGGTTTTTGCCTGGAACCAATTCATCATATATCCGCCGTATGACCACCCCATAGCGCCAACTCTATTTTTATCCACATAAGGGAGTTTCTCTAATGCATCGGTAACTTTCATTAAATCATCAAACACTTTACCGCCCCAATCACCGGAAATTTCAGCGGTAAACTTTTGTCCATAGCCGGTAGAACCGTGCGGGTTTGGAAAGGCAACAACATAACCTGCACCAGGATAAACCTGCCAATCACCTCTAAAGGAATCCATCCACTGGTATTGCGGTCCTCCGTGAACATTTAAAATAAGCGGGTACTTTTTACCCGGCTGAAAATTATGGGGCTTAACAATAAAAACTTCTATATCTTTTCCGTCAGCGCCTTGTACCGTCATTTTTTCAGCCGGTCGAACATCAACATCATCAAGCAGTTTTTTGTTAAAGCCGGTTTGTTCAACAAATAATCTGTTGAATAAATTTATCATATACAACGCTGCAGGTTTGCCAACACTACTGGCAGTATAATAAATAAATTTATTGTCCGGCGATACATCAAATCCGGAAACAGATTGATTAACCGTAACAGGCGAGATTTTCCAGGATCCTGTATCAATTTTAAATATGGGAGAGTAACCTTTAACATCAGCAGTAAAATAAATCATTTTTGAATCGGGGCTCCATTTAAAATCATCAACCCAATTATCAAAATCACTTGTAATAATTTTAGATGTTTTGGTTTTCAAATTATAAAGTGCAATTCTAAAAAGGTCTGACTCATACTTCGGTATTAATTGAGTTCTATAAGCAATATATTTCCCGTCGGGAGAATAAACAGGCCATCCGTCCCATGCTTTATTTTCTTTTGTGATATCTACTGCTTCACCGCCCGTAACCGGAACGATCCACAGATCCGCATTTGTAGAAGCCTCGGGATCATAATCATGATTCGAGACATAACAAATTTCTTTACTATCAGGTGAAAAGTTATATCCTACTCCGCCGCCCAGCATAAAGGTAGGCGAATCATAAGTACCGGGAGTTAAATCCCTATAAGTTTTTTTATTCAGGTCATAAACAAATATATGGGAGTATCTGCCGTTTGAATATTCAGTCCAGTGCCTAAATAACAGATGATCGGCAACATAAGCTTGAACCGGTCCTTTAGCAGATGCTGTGTCCAGCTCTTTATTGCAGTTATCATCGGAACTGCATTGAGGATAAACTTTTGTGTAGAATGCAATGAGATTGCCGTTCGGTGATAATACAGGTGAATTTATGCCGGTAGAAATATTGGTAATCTGAGTAGTAGAACTATTATCAAATGAATACTCAAATAATTCAGGGGTTCCTGTTCTTGTTGAAACAAAATATATATTTTTACTGTCATTCGACCATATCGGATCGTAATCGTCTTTGGGATTTTGGGTTATATTGGTAATATCCGTACCATTGAAATTCATTACATAAATTTCGGTATTGGAGGTTGCCTTTTGCAGGTTATAATCGGTTAAAGTATAAGCAACCAATTTCCCGTCAGGTGAGATTACCGGAGAACCTACTTTTTTAATTTTATATAAATCCGCAATTGTAAAAGCTTTTTTCTGCGGAAGAATGTTTGTACTCCCTAAAAGAATGATAGACAATAGAATATGTAAAAAATATTTCATTTTGTTTAACGAATTTTGTTATAAAAAATTGTATTAATCAGAAACAAAAAGAATAATTATTTTATATGTTAAAATAATTAAACTTTTAAATCTAAACGAACTCTATTTAATTTAAGAATTTTTTAGGAACAAATTAAATTATGTTATTTCAACTATTTAGATTTTCGGCAGTCTTTCCAGGTATGAACTGTTGGAAAGTATGGCAAAAGTATCGGTTTTTCTTAATTCATCCAAATTAAAGCAATTCATATAACTCATTGAACTTCTTAATCCGTCTGAAATGCTGTCGATTACATTTTTTACTACACCTTTATATGCAACCATAGTCTCTTCGCCTTCGATAAATTCATTTTTCATTTTAACGCCAAAAGAAGCAGAGCCTCTATATTTTTTCCATAACTGACCATTGTATTTAATAACTTCGCCCGGCGTTTCTCTTGTACCGGAAAGCATTCTTCCCAGCATAACTGCATCTGCGCCGAGTGCAATAGCTTTTGCAATATCTCCCGGGCTCTTAATTCCTCCGTCGGCAATTATACCGATATTTAATTTTTGTTCTTTTCGGATAAATAAGACGTTTAGTAATGAAGAGACCTGCCCGATTCCTATTCCGGTTTGGATTGATGTGGTACAAACACTTCCGCTCCCTATTCCTACTCTAACGGCATCAGCTCCGGCGTCCTGAAGTTTTTTTAGACTTGCACCGTGAGCTATATTTCCGACAATAAGTTTTATATCGAATTTTTTCTTTAACTCTTCTGTTTTTTGAAGTACAGCATTATTATTTGCATTTGCAGTATCGATACAAATAATATTTTGATGCTCAACAAGCCTCTCAATAACTTTAAGTGGAGTATTTATTGCAATAGAAATTGCTTTTACAGAACCGTTATTAGCTTCATCATTTAATACTTCATCCAGCGAAGAGTCAAAACGGTTAAGTATTCCCAAACAGCCCAATTTGCTAAGTTCCTTTGCCATTTCAGGTCCGGTAACAGTATCCATGGGGCTTGAAAGAACCGGAAGAGATAAATTAAGGTTTAAAAAACTACATTCTGTTGTTGCTTCTGTTCGGGAACGCACCCTCGATACTTCAATGGGGATTAAGCTAATATCATCGTATGTTAATGACTGCTTATATTCATTCAGTTCTTTTTTAGTATATACTTTCATATAAAATCCTTAATTAGTATTCTTTTAAAAATGCAAATAAGCTATATGGGATGAATAATTAGGATAAATATCTTTTTTCATTATTTGAGTAGCGCTTCCATTTCATCTAAAAGTTCATTCATTTTTCGAGTTACTGCAATTACAGGCTCTTGAGAATTCATATCAACCCCTGCATTATTCAAAATGTTTATAGGATAATCGGCGTTACCCGACTTAAGAAAATTAAGATACTTATCCACGGCAGGCTGACCTTCCGCCTTTACTTTTTTAGCCAATACTTCGGAAGCAGCATATCCGGTGGCATATTGATATACATAAAAATTATAATAAAAATGAGGAACCCGCGACCAGGTGTATTCTTCCTCCTTATCTATTGTCATTTCCGGTCCCAAATATTTTTGATACAAATCTTTATAAATAGAACATAAAATATCCGGTGTTAATGCTTCGCCTTTCTCCGTGCGGTTGTATGTAATAGCTTCAAATTCAGCAAACATTGTCTGCCGGTAAAAAGTTGAGGTAATATTACTAAGATATTTTTCTATTAAATATAATTTTTCCGATTTTGTTTCGGCATTTTCAATTAAGAAATCAAGCAGAAGTGATTCATTAAATGTTGATGCAACTTCTGCTACAAATATTGAATAATTAGCATAAATAAACGGCTGAAATTGTCCTGTGTAATAGGAATGCATATTATGACCCATTTCATGTGCAAGGGTAAATACATCATTTAAATTATCAGACCAGTTTAACAATACGTAGGGATGAACTCCGTAAGTAGTTCCGGACGAATATGCGCCGCTTCTTTTTGCTTGTGTTTCAAAAACATCAATCCATCTATTATTAAAAGCTGTCTGTAATGTTGATAAGTATTCTTCACCGAGCGGCTTAAGAGCATTAAGGACTATTTTTTTGCCTTCTTCAAAGGAGTATTTTTTTTCTTTTTCAGTTTGAAACAAAGTAACATAAGTATCAAACGGATGCAGTTCATCAAGCTTAAGTAATTTCTTTTTAAGAGATGTCCACCTATGAAGCGGACTAAGCTGTTTATTAGCAGTTGATACTAAATTATCATAAACGGAAATAGGTATATTACCTGCATCCAAAGCCGCCTCTCTAACCGAATTATATTTACGTACTTTGGCAGTAAAAATATTCGCTTTCATATTCCCGTTAAAAAGAACTGAAAACGTATTGGCATACTCAAGATATTTACCGTAATAACTTTTAAATACTCTTTTTCTGAATTCCCTGTCCTTTGAATACATTGCGGCATAATACCTGGCATGCGAAACCTCAAAATCATTTCCGTTTTCATCTTTTATTAAAGGAAATTTTAATTCGGCATTCGTAAAAATTGAAAAGGTATTGTACGGTATTTGATTTATCTCGGCGGATAATGCAAGAATTTCTTCTTGTTCTTTATTTAAGGTATGTGCTTTTGTTCTGAGTAAATCATCAAAATAGTGCTTGTAGACTTTTAATTCTTCGTTCGAATTAATCATTTTCAAAAGTATATCGTTTGGTATAGAAAGCAACTCGGGCTTAATAAATGATGAAGCCGATAGAACTTGTGTATAAAGATTTTTTATGCGGTCGTGCATAGCCTGGTATTTTTGTTCTCTCATATCACTGTCATATGCTAATGAAGAATACAGATGCATCCTTTCCAGCTTAATTCCTATTGAATCATCAAACTTCAGACACTCGAGTAGCAGCTGAAAACTTTTTGAAAGCTGATCTTCATATTTTTTATAATTACCTAAATTGTTCTCAACCCACTTAAAGTCGGATTCCCATAATTCATCGTTTTCATAAATCGAAGAGAGATCCCATTTATAAATATCTTTTATTTCATTCCTGTCGGACAAAACAGCATGTCCCGATTCGGAAAATAATTTGATTTGTTTGTTTCTTAAAAAAGGCATAAACCCGCTATTCCCTCTATAATTTTTATAAAAGTTCTAAAAATGCTTTTTAATTTATAAAATATTGGGTTAAAGTTGAACAAAAGAATAATTTTTTAATTGGCTGGTTATAATAAGCTGATTAATTCGAACTTTAAACTGCCGCTAAAGTTATTAAAATTAATTACTATATGCTGCGGAACGAAACCGGAAATATCTTTATAAAATGTATCCGTTTTTTTTAAAAATCTACCGGAATACAATAGCTCATAGTTATTATCAGAGACTGCAATCTCTACATATCCTCCTTCATAATCATCAATTGAGATATAAAGCCGAAATTCGGTTACATTTATTTTAGCTTTCTCTAGTACATAATATGTTATTCTATCTCCATCCAAATAAAAAGAAAAGTAATTATAATCGTTAATAATTATAGGCTCATTTACATTCCCTGTTTTATCATCAGGATTAATTATGTCATCCCTGCAGCCTGAGAATAGTAACATTAGCCATATAAACAATATCAATAACTTCTTTATCTTTTTATTTTTTTGCATTAAAAATATATTATTTTATATACAAAATATTATTTCCAGAATAGAAATCGACTTAAGCATTTTAGCAAGTAACAATATTTGTAATCTACATATTTATTTTATGTGAACAAATACGCTTATATATTTACTGATATAAATTTTTACATCGTAATTTCAATAAATATAAAAATTCAAATTGTTTCTAAAACAGTTCTTGCCGTAGTAACTTTACCTGCAAATTTAGATGCATACTCTGCCTGCAGTTTTGAAGCTTCATTTTCAGCATAAGTAATATAGTCGTCGATAGAAGAACATTCATACTGAATAATATATGTTGATTCACCTTCAAGACTTGTTGGAATTTTTACTTTGAACATCCTATGATTATTAAAGTAACCGGTGTGCAAAATTTCATGGATGTGGGTATCTTTCATCCATTTGAACCATTCCGTTTCAATTTCTTTTTTTACTATTGTCGTAATACTGTAGACTATCATTTTAAGTTATTTTCAATTTTTATTTTCTAAATTAAGCTAACAAACATAATCTAAATAAATGTAGTTAAGTACAAGACTTTATACAATTGTTAATTATAAATTTTTTTGACAAGATAATAAATAAATTTAATTATATATTAAATTAGAAAGAAAAAAATATATCCCTAATAAATTAAAAATTTAAATCGAATTAAAAGGATACCGTGATTTTCCTCACTGAAATTTTTATTCACTG
>CAZHBJ010000164.1:0-7412 GCA_964530445.1 uncultured Ignavibacteriaceae bacterium | reverse complement strand
GCAAAAGATAAAATAAATCTGTAAGAGTTGGTTAAGAAAGGTGATATATGTTTCAATCACACATAAAAATATTATGTGTATAATTTATTCCCGGATTAAATTTCCTACTTCATCAACCTCAACTATTTCTCCTAGTTTCAATTCATCAATTTGATTGACTATTTTATCTCTTTCTCCCACAAGAACCGTTACTGCTTTTTCGGGAAAAATATATTTTGCGGCGGCATCGTTTACATCATTTATGGTAATATCTTCTACGTTTTGAATGTAGGTATTAAAATATTTTTCGGACAATGAATGTAAAATCATTCCTGTTAAATTGGTCGCTATTTGTTTGTAAGTTTCAAAATTTGCCGGAAATTTTCTGATTAGTGCGGATTTGGCAAAATCCAATTCACTTTGCAAAACACCCTGCTTTATTTTTTGCAGCTCGTTAAAAATTTCCTTTAAAGCATTTCCGGTATTTTCATTTCCAACAGATGTTGTTGCGTAAAAGTATGCTTCATTTTTATAATAATTGAATTGAGTATGTGCTCCGTATGTATACCCTTTATTCTCCCTCAAATTTAAATTTATTCTACTTGTAAACTGCCCTCCGAGTATTGTATTTAAAATTGTTTTGGCAAAATAATCGCCCTCATTTCTTTTAGTAGAAAAATGACCGGTTCTAATTTCTGTCTGCACAGAGTCTTTTTTATTTACAATATAAATTTTAGGAGAGTTCTCTTTTCTCTTAATTGGAATTTGATTTATTGCCGAAGAAGGTTTCCAATCTTTCAGTAAATTATCTAATTGTTCCTTAAGCTCTATCAAATTTGCATCACCTACTATAACCAAAGCCGCGTTGTTCGGATGAATATATTTGGAGCCGAAATTTTTTAAATCATCAACGGAAATGTTTTTTATATCTTCTTCATACCCGATAGTTCGAGAAGCATACGGACTGTCCTTTCCGAATAATATACTTTCAAAAACCGAATCGGCTATTTCATCTGGCTCATCCTTTAACTGAATAATTCTTGTTAATACTTTTCTTTGTTCGCGTTCAAAATCATGTTTGTTAAAATGAGACTTTGTTAAAACGGTTTCAAATAATTCAAGTGATCTTTTAAAATTTTCGGTTAACGACTGAAGCGAAAAATATACACTGTCCTGTGTTGAGTAAACACTAAAATGAGAACCTAGACGGTCAAACTCATCACTTAATGATAAAGCATCATAATCTCCGGCGCCTTCGTCTACAACCATAGAAAATAAATTTGCAGTTCCTTTTTTACTTGCAGGATCAAATACGCTTCCTGCATTCGTTATTAAATTTATTTGTATTATAGGAAGTTTGTTCTTCCGGATAAAATATACTTCCAAAC
This sequence comes from uncultured Ignavibacteriaceae bacterium, assembly GCA_964530445.1. Taxonomy (GTDB): domain Bacteria; phylum Bacteroidota; class Ignavibacteria; order Ignavibacteriales; family Ignavibacteriaceae; genus FEN-1297. The sequence goes on along the minus strand of CAZHBJ010000164.1, from coordinate 6,045 downwards.
CGTTTTTAAGCTTGAATTTCTCTATTTTCGGAAGGGCGAATGAAATTTTACCGCTTTCTTCCGGTTTTATGCTCCTATCGATTACTTCCATTAAAACTTTCCTTTACGAATTGGGAATTACATTAAGTTCAACATACGGCCGGGAAAAATATTTTTCTGTCACTCTTTTGATTCCTTCAACTTGAACATCCTCGTATCTTTTTAAATCGAAATTAAAAGAATTCGGTTCATTTAAAAAGAAATTATAAGAATTAATTTGATCTGCTAAAGAATCAATATTCTGCATTGAAAAAATAAAACTAGATTTGATTCCGTTTTTGGATTTTACTAATTCCTCCGAAGTTATTCCTTCTTTTCTAATCTTATTCAGCTCGTTAAAAATTTCATTTTTTAATTCATTTAATTTAATTCCCGGTTTTGCTGTGGCAACTATAAAAAAGAAACCGGCAAACTTGCCTGAAAATTGATATGCCGAAACATCCTGAGCAAGTTCTTTATCAAAAACCAGGTTTTTATACAACCTTGAGTTTTTGGAACCGGAAAGAATATCTGATAAAATATCCAATTCCGCATCATCTTCACTATATGCTATATCGGAATGCCAGGCTAAATATATCCGTTCAAGCTGAACTTTGTCTTTATGAGTTAGGAAAATATTTTCTTTTAAAACCGGCGAGGCTGTTTTTTTAATCTCCTGGTGGTTATTTCCAGGAATATTTTCAAAATATTTTTCAATTAATTCTTTGGCTTTCGAATTTTCAAAATCACCTGCCACTACCAGGGCGGCATTGGAAGGTGAATAATATTTTTTAAAGAATGAAGATACATCTTCCAGGGAATAGCTTGTAATATCGGGAAGATAGCCGATTGTAGGCCAGCTGTAAGGATGTTCTTCGGAAAAGAGTTTTGATAAAAGAATTTCAAAAGCAAGCCCGTATGGCTGATTGTCGTATCTTTCCAGTCTTTCGTTTTTTACAACACCTATTTGATTGTCTAACTTTTCCCGAGTAAGTGCCGGTAGAAAAAATCCCATCCTGTCCGATTCCAGCCAAAGAATCAATTCGAGAAAATTCGAAGGAACCTTTTCATAGTAGTTGGTTCTGTCAAAGCTTGTCGAACCGTTTAAACTGCCTCCCGCTTCCTGAATGAATTTAAAATGCATTTCTTTCTGCACATGTTCCGATCCTTGAAACATCATATGCTCGAACAAATGGGCTATACCTGTTTTACCTCTTTTTTCGTTTGCAGAGCCAACTTTGTACCAGATGTTGGAGGCAACCAGGGGAAGTGTATCATCCTTATAAAGAATTACTTCCATATTATTTTTTAGTTTATACTTTTCGTATTCTATATTTAATATGTTCATAGCTGTTAAAATATTTTAAGTAAAAAGGGCAGGTGAGCCCCGCCCTTCAAATAATTAAATTATAATATAATAGAAATTATAATTAATGTAAAAGTTTCAGAATCCTTTCAGGCCGTATTGATCCTATTAATTTGAAGAAATTAATAAAAGGTATATTTCTATCCCATGAGAATAAAACAAGAAAAGCTTCACCTTCTATATTGTCTTCAGGAACAAATCCCCAGTATCGGCTGTCGGCACTATCGTCGCGGTTATCTCCCATCATAAAATAATAATTCTTTTTAAAAGTATATGTAGTGACAGGTTTCCCTTCAATTGTTACAACGCCGTTATTTACAGCGACAACTCTTTTACCATACTCGCGGTCAATAATAATTTCCCACTGTTCAACATTGTTCTTATTTAATTGAATAGTATAACCTTTCTTCGGGACTATTAAAGGACCGTAATTATCTTCATTCCACGGCATTCCCCGTGGAAAAATATCCGGGTTTATCATGCTTGCCGGTTTTGTGTAGGACGCTAAATATAAAATATGAGTAGGGATCCAGAACTGCTTATGATTTACGTAAACTACTTTATTGATAACCTGGATTGTATCGCCAGGAATACCGATACAGCGCTTTACATAACTAACATTAAGATCCTTGGCATGTAACAGGTCTCTGTCTCCAGGGTATTCAAAAACAACGATATCTTTTCTATGAACTTTACGAATTGCAGGCAGCCGGAAGTAAGGTAATTTTATTTGAGTAAACGGGATATATCGTGGTGATTCCGAACCGTAAACAAATTTATTTACAAGGACAAAATCTCCAACATCAATAGTATCTTCCATCGATCCGGTTGGTATCCTTGTATTTTGAACGATAAATGTTATTATAAAAAAAGCAGCAATTGCGGCAAACAGCAGCGATTTAATAAATTCTTTTGTTTTTTCTTTTTGGGTTTTAGGTTTTTTTTCTTCTTCTTCGGATTTTACTCCGAAAAAGCTTTTTAACCCGCTTTTAAACGACAATTTGATTCTCCGGTTGAAAGTATTTGAAATATTTAATTCTGCAATATGGTAAACTTATATAAAAAATTATCTATTCTTAGTAATTAAAATCATACAAAACAAATAAAAACCGGGTTTTAATGAAGCAGCAACAAAATTCTGTCCGGTCTTATTGAACCGAGAAGTCTAAAAAAGTCGGAAAAGGGAATATCTCTATTCCATGAAAACAAAGTAATAAAAGCCTCTGCTTCCACATTATCTCTGGGAACAAAACCCCAGTAGCGGCTGTCCCAGCTTTCATCGCGGTTGTCTCCCATCATAAAGTAATAATCTTTTTTAAATGTGTATGATGTTACCGGCTTTCCTTCTATTTCTACCATATCGTTTTTAACAGTTACAACTTTTTTGCCGTATTCACGGTCAATGGTAATTTCCCACATCCCGACATTAAAAATATCCAGCGGAATAGTGTATCCTTTTTTAGGAACAATCAACGGTCCGTAATTGTCGGCATTCCATGGCATTCCTTTGGGGAAAATACCCGGGTCTATCATTCCTTTAGGTGTAGATTCATACTTGGTATAAAGGATATGTGAAGGTATCGGAAATCTCTTATGGTTTACATATACAATTCTATTGATTACTTGTATCGTATCTCCGGGAATTCCAATGCAGCGTTTTACATAACTAACGCCTAGAGTTCCCGCCTTAACTACGTCTCGTGCGCCGGGAAATTCAAAGACGACAATATCATTTCTATGCGGATCTTTTAATGCTGGAAGTCTGAAATGCGGAACAGCAATTTGTGTAAACGGAATATACTTGGGAGATTCCGATCCGTATATAAATTTATTTACCAAAACAAAATCACCGACAAGGATTGTATCTTCCATTGAGCCGGTAGGAATTCTTGTATTCTGAACTATAAAAGTTATAATAAAGAATGCAGCTATAGCAGCAAAAATTAAAGAACTGATAAATTCTTTTATTTTTTCCTTCGGAGTTTGAGGCTTTTGGCTTTCTTCTTTAGGTTTTGCTCCGAAGAAATTTTTTAAACTATCTTTAAATGCCAATTAATTCTCCGAAATTGAATTTAACATATTCATTTATTTTTTAGAACGGCTAATTTTTCTCTAAGAATCTTATTTACCAATTGGGGATTTGCTTTCCCTTTTGTTTCCCTCATTATCTGGCCGACGAAATATCCAATGACCTTTTCCTCACCGTTTATATACTGCTGAACCTGCTTTTGATTATTCCCTAAAATTTGTTCAACGGTCTTTTCTATTGCGGAAGTATCTGAAATCTGCACAAGATTTTTTTCTTTAACGATTATAGAGGGTTTTTTATTTTCTTTAATCATAACCGGGAAAACATCTTTTGCAATTTTTCCGCTAATAGTTCCGCTTTTAATCAGGTTTATTAGTTCGCCTAAATTTTCCGGCGGCACGGAGAAATCTTTTATGTCGATTTTTTCTTCATTAATAATTTTTAAAACATCAGTCATAATCCAGTTGCTTGCGGATTTAAAATCATCAGTTACGGAAGTAACTTTTTCATAATAGTCCGCAGTCGATCTTGCTTGAGTTAATATTTCCGCATCGTATTGGGGAAGACTATATTGGGTAATAAATCTTTCTCTTCTTGTGTCCGGAAGTTCCGGCATTTCTTTAGCAATAACAGATTTCCATTCATCATTAACAATTACGGGGACTAAATCCGGATCGGGGAAATACCTGTAATCGTGTGCTTCTTCTTTGCTTCTCATAGAAGATGCTTCATTTAAATCCGCATTCCAGAGAAGAGTTTCCTGAATAACTGTTCCGCCGTCTTCCAGTATATCGATCTGCCTTTCTATTTCATAAGTTAAAGCTTTTTCAACATTCCTGAATGAGTTCATGTTTTTTATTTCGGTTTTTGTGCCTAAGGTTTTTTCGCCTTTCAATCTTACGGAAACATTTGCATCGCACCTTAATGAGCCTTCTTCCATATTGCCGTCGCAGATTCCCAAGTATTGAACCAGCTGCTTTATCTTTGTTAAATAAAGATATGCTTCAATAGGGGTTCTCATATCGGGTTCGCTTACAATTTCCATTAACGGAACGCCGCACCGGTTTACATCAACCAAAGTATCATAAGACTGATCGTGAATTGATTTACCTGCGTCTTCTTCCATGTGAATACGAGTAATTCCAATTCTTTTAGATTGTTCATTCTGAAGTGTTACGTCAATATGCCCGAATTCGCAGATCGGTTCTTCATATTGGGAAATCTGATATCCTTTCGGCAGATCGGGATAAAAGTAATTTTTTCTTGCGAAAATAGATTTTTCGTTAATGGTGCAGTTGGTAGCCAGACCCATAAGCACAGTAAATTCAACCATTTTTTTATTTAAAATAGGAAGAACTCCCGGATGACCGAGACAAACAGGGCAGACATTACTGTTCGGTTCGTTCCCGAATTTTGTAGAACATCCGCAAAATGCTTTGGATTCGGTTAATAACTGGGCATGTACCTCAAGACCGATTACGGCTTCGTATTTATCTTTCATTTTGATTTTATTGATTTTTGAATTTCAAATATAAAAAAGAAATAGTACATATTGAAAGACAAAAGCGGGTTTTAGGACCATCTATTTTTTTAGATATTACCTCTATCTTTACAAAATTTTATTTTAAATTTATATCTATATGAAAATAAATTAATACGGGATGTATATTATGCAGAGTAAAAAATTCAAAGCAATGGTAGTTAAGGAAAAGGATGGAAAATTTATTCGTGAAATCGGAGATAAATCTGTTAATGATCTGCCCGAAGGTGATGTCTTAATTAGAGTAAAATATTCTTCATTAAATTATAAGGATGCATTATCTGCAATCGGCAATAAAGGAGTAACAAGGCATTACCCGCATACGCCTGGCATTGATGCCGCCGGGATTATAGAAAGTTCTTCAAATGAAAAGTTTAAAGAAGGTGAAGAAGTAATTGTAACCAGCTTTGATTTGGGAATGAATACTTCAGGAGGATTTGGTCAATATATCCGTGTTCCTTCGGATTGGATTGTAAAACTACCCGAAGAAATGACATTGAAGGAAAGTATGATCTTCGGAACTGCCGGTTTTACAGCAGGATTATCTCTATTAAGATTGGAAGAAAAAGGACTTACTTCTTCCGATGATGAAATTTTAGTAACAGGTGCTTCAGGAGGAGTTGGATCACTTGCAGTTGCTGTACTCAGCAAAGCAGGATATAACGTTGCGGCTGCCACCGGTAAGATTGAACAGCACGATTATTTAAAAAAACTTGGTGCTAAGACTGTACTTAAAAGAGAAGAAGTTGATGATAATTCAAACCGGGCATTGCTTCAAACAAGATGGGGAGGGGTGGTTGATTCTGTCGGCGGAAATATATTAGCTACCGCACTAAAATCTACAAAATACAATTGCAGTGTAACTACCTGCGGATTAACGCAGTCGCCTAATTTAAGTACAACTGTTTATCCGTTTATATTAAGAGGAGTAAATTTATTGGGGATTGATTCGCTTCACTGTCCTATGGACTTAAGAGAAAAAATATGGAGCCTGCTTTCAACGGAATGGAAACCGGATAATTTGCAAATTATTTATAGTGAATGTTCACTTTACGAATTGAATAAAAAAATTGATTTAATCCTAAAAGGAAA
>CAZHBJ010000163.1:0-7567 GCA_964530445.1 uncultured Ignavibacteriaceae bacterium | reverse complement strand
CCGCACTGTGTGCAATAAATCCTTTCCCCGGTCTTTTTGATAAACCGCTTGAAACGCTGATAATACATCCTCTTCGTTTTTCTATCATCGAAGGAACGATTAGTTTGCAAGGATTAAAAAATGATTTTACCTCACCTATAATTTTACTTTCAAAGTCTTACCATTCTTGTTCGAGGAAAGGAGCATACCTAAATTTCATACCGGCATTAATTACAAACGTATCAATTGCGCCAAAATATTCAGTTACAATCCTAACCATATTTTTAACTTGGTTGAAGTCTGTAACATCTACCTTTACAGAGAGAGCATTTCCTCCTTTTGATTTAATTTCATCAATAAGCTTAATTGCAGCATTTTTACTATTGTTATAATTTACTGCCACGCTTGCATCTTGTTCTGAAAATAATCTTGCGGTTGCCGCGTCAATTCCGCGGCTGTTTCCGGTTATTAGACCAACTCTATTTTTTAGCAACATTTTACTTCCGAAAATGTTTATAGTATTCCCGCTTATAGCTTTATTAACTATAATGATAATTACCAAAGCAAAAAATAAATTCCGTTCATTGTATTACTTAGGAAATATTTAATTATTTAAGGGATAGATTAGTAGTTAATTAGGCTTATAACTTTTCATATAAAATATAACCTTCCGGAAGCATTATATAACTAAACAATATTAATGGATTTTCGATTATAGCCGTGAAAGAAAAAGTATTTATTTATATGAACAATATAATATCATATTTTAATGCTAATTTGATAGAACGAAAAATAGTATTGTTATTATTTTTCACATTATTTTATACAACTGCTTGTGCTCAACAAGTTTCAAAAGTATTAGTTTCGGGAATTTCAGGTTATACATTACATGATACGGATGTAAAAAACGCCTTCCTAATAGGATATAAAAGTTATGATAGTACGAGTTTCGCAGGGCAGGTCGATCTTCATGTAGATAATAATGTATATTCAGCTTTAAAATATGCTCATCAAAATAATTACCAGATTGTTGTCCGGTCATATACAGGTCTAACAAATACAGTTAACGATTCTGCTAAAAAGTATCCGGATGTTTTATTATTTATGCCTGCCGGATCAAACAGTTTTCTATATTACTGCAACTTTGATGTTCCGAATGCAGCTGTGGTATCAACCGGTGCAGGTATTGATACTTTAGTAACAGCTTATAAAGTAGAATTTTTTTCAATAGATCCAATTACATATTCTAATGAATCAAGTTTCTCAAATGGTTATATTGCCGGACAAATTGCCTACCTCGCAAACAAATTAAATATTACTCCCCAACAGGCGAGATTAGTAGCAAGAAGTAATTCTTCATCTGCTCAATCCATTAATTATGTTCAATATGGGAAAATTGATTTGGGGAATGCTTTACAAAGTTCGGATTCAACTTCAACTCTCCCCGTTGAATTTACATCTTTTACAGGCGCTGTCTTAAATGATTATACAATATTAAAATGGACTACAGCAACAGAGATTAATAATTACGGATTTTTAATAGAGCGCTCAGCGGCCGGCAATCAGCCTTCAGAAAATTCAGCAGATAATAATCGTAAGCTGAATGCTGATAGCTGGGAAATAATTGGATTTGCAAAAGGTTCCGGGAACAGCAATTCACCGAAACAATATTCTTTTATAGATTCCAAACCGGGGTATGGTAATGTTGAATACAGATTAAAACAAGTCGATAATGACGGAAGTTTTAAATATTCCAATATTATTCAGTTAAAAATAAATATGCCGTTGTCATTTGAATTAAAACAGAATTATCCAAATCCTTTTAATCCGGTAACTACAATTGAATATACTATCCCAAAAGCGGCATATGTAAAATTAAAGGTTTTTGATTTGCTCGGGAAAGAAATTGAAACATTAGTTAACAAGGAAGAACAAGCAGGAGTATATAGGGTTAAACTGTCAATCTCCGGTCATAATCTTTCCAGCGGAATATACTTATATCAATTAAGAGCAGACAATTTTGTTGAAACTAAAAAGTTAATTCTTTTAAAATAAAAGAGATTATAACCTTTCAGATAAATGAAATTCATATCAAACAAGAGGGGATTTAGCCGAGAATTAGTAAAAAAATAATTGCCTTATTTATCAAAACTTTTCAAAATTTATCTCATTTAATTATATCTCATTAAAATATTCTTTTATTCCGGATAATGGATATGACCCGCAAGTCATATTTGTGTTGCCCGTAACCACTTCAATTTTCATTTTATTAAGCAGTTAACTATATTTGACAAATTAAAAAATTAATAGAGGATTTCTTCATAAAATGGCCGATAAATACGATATTGCTATACTTGGCGGGGGTCCTGGAGGCTATGTTGCCGCAATAAGATCTGCTCAATTAGGTTTCAAAACAGTTGTCATTGATAAAGAAAATCTCGGAGGCATTTGCCTTAATTGGGGCTGTATCCCTACAAAATCTCTTCTTAAAAATGCGGAAATTTATGATAACTTGAAAAATCATTCAGATGATTTCGGGATTAAAGTACAGGGACTTAGTTTTGACTTTAACAGAATTATAAAAAGAAGCCGCGAAATTTCCGACCGGATTACTAAAAATGTTGAAATGCTGATTAAAAAAAATAAGATCGACAGATTAAGAGGCTTCGGAAAACTGATTTCTAAAAACCAAATTGATGTATTTGATAACAATGGGAAAAAAATCGAATCGTTAACTGCAGATAAAATTATTATTGCAACAGGCGCCAGACCTAAAACTTTACCTTCAATCCCAGTCGATAAAAAAATGATAATCACCAGTACTGAAGCTATGATTCTTCCCGAACAGCCGAAAGAATTTATTATAATAGGCGCCGGAGCAATCGGTGTTGAGTTTGCATATTTTTATTCTGTGTTAGGAACTAAAGTTAAGATTATAGAAATGCTTGATTCTATATTACCTATTGAGGATAAAGAAGTTTCGGATGCTTTAGCAAGAAATTTTAGAAAAAGAGGAATAGAAATTTATACAAAAACCACCGTCGAAAAAGCTCAGGTAAAAGGTAAGAAAGTTCATGTTACAATAAATACTAATGGTGAGAAAAAAGAATTAACCGCCGATAAAGTTCTTAATGCAATCGGTGTTACCGGAAATGTAGAAGGATTCGGTTTGGAAGAACTGGGAGTTGAGTTATTTAAGAATCATATAAAAGTAAATAAATCAACTTATGAAACTAATGTTAAAGGTATTTACGCAATTGGCGATGTTATTGGTCCTCCCTGGCTTGCGCATGTTGCGTCTCATGAGGGAATACACTGTGTTGAAAAAATAAAAGGTTTAGAGATTCCCGATATTAATTATGATAATATTCCGGGATGCACTTATTGCCAGCCTCAAGTAGCAAGCGTGGGATTGACAGAGGCAAAAGCAAAAGAAGCAGGCTACGAAATTAAAGTAGGCAAATTTCCTTTTATGGCAAGCGGTAAAGCATTTGCAATAGGTGAACGTGAAGGATTTGTGAAATTTATTTTTGATGCCAAGTACGGAGAGATTTTAGGCGTACATATAATAGGTTCCGAAGCGACTGAATTAATTGCCGAAGCGACACTTGCTAAATCGGTTGAGGCAACAGGAGAATCAATTATAAAAACGGTTCATGCTCATCCTACACTTGCGGAATCAATCATGGAATCTGCCGCACAAGCTTATGGAGAAGCCATTCACATATAGAAATACCTGATTGCATGGATGCATGATTGAATGAATATGTAAATTCCTAATACTATGCGGATATCTTTTAATTTAAAATATAAATAATAGATGATGCGACAATTAAACTATTGCAACATAGATTTTATTGATTATAAAGAAGCGTGGGATCTTCAAAAAGAAGTTTTAGAGTTAAGATTAAATTCGAAAGTTTCCGATGTCTTGTTTTTATTGGAACATCCTCATACTTATACTTTAGGCAAAGTAGCAGATAAAAAGAACCTCGTAGCATCACAAGAATATTTGGATAATAATAAAATTTCGATCTACGATATAGATAGAGGCGGAGACATAACTTACCATGGACCAGGACAAATTGTCGGATATCCTATTATCAATTTAAATGAATGGCAGAATGATACTCATAAATATTTGAGAGCATTGGAAGAAGTTATAATTCAAACTTGCGCTTATTACGGATTAAAAGCGGGGAGAGTGCCAAAGTATACAGGTGTTTGGTTAGATAACAGAAAAATTGCTGCTATAGGAATTAAAGTAAGCCGCTGGATTACAATGCATGGATTTGCATTTAATGTAAATACTGATCTTTCTTTGTTTTCCGGTATTATTCCTTGCGGAATAAAGGATAAGGACGTTACATCTTTACAAAGAGAATTGAAAAAAGAAATTACAATTGATGAAGTTAAAACTCTTTTAGTTAAAAACTTTAAAGAGATATTTAATTACGACGAAGTTAAATTTCTTTCAAAAGAAGAATTGCTGTCGTTAAATTTTGCAAATGGTTAATTATGAAAGGATTATAATGGCAAAAAAGAATTCATCAAAAAATGATACTTTAGTTAAACGTTCAAAAGATAAAAATTTCGATAAAGAAAATAAAAATAACGGCAAATCAAACGGGCATAAAGAATCATTTTCTAAAAAACCAAAATCTTTAGGAAAGGTTGAATTAGTAAAAGCTTTAAGGATTATGCTGATGGCAAGAAGCATTGATAACAAAGCAATGAACCTTCTTAGGCAGGGCAGAACCTTCTTTCATATTGCCGGTGCCGGACATGAAGCTATTCAAGTTGCCGTCGGATTGTCCCTGGATGGGAAAAAGGATTGGATCTACCCGTATTATCGCGATCTGGCTGTTGCATTATCGATAGGAGTAACTCCAAAAAATTTCTTCCTTCAATCATTTGCCAAAGTTGATGATCCCGCTTCCGGCGGGAAGCAGCTGCCCGGTCATTGGGGATTGAAGTTAATAAATCTGCCTACGCAATCGAGCCCGACAGGTACACAATTTTTAAATGCGGTAGGTTCGGCATTAGCTTTGGTTAGAAAAGGTGAAAAAAATATTGCTTATGTTAGCAGCGGAGAAGGAACGACAAGTCAAGGTGAATTCCATGAAGCTATAAACTGGGCAAGCAGGGAAAAACTTCCGGTTCTTTTTGTAATTGAAAATAATAAATACGCTATTTCGGTACATGTTGCTAAACAAAGCGGAGGTAAAGATAATTCTATATCGGAAATGATGTCGGGTTATCATAATCTTTACCGGGCTAAAATTGACGGTACTGATTATTATGAAGCTTATAATACGGTTCAAGAAGCAATCGATTATATCAAAAGCGGAAAAGGACCTGCACTAATTGAAGCAGAAGTAGTTAGACTTTTATCCCATTCGTCTTCGGATGATCAGAAAAAGTATAGAGACTCGAAAGAATTGGAAGAAGATCTTAAAAATTGCCCGATTGAAAAATTGAGCAAAAAATTAATTGCTGATGGAACAATTACCAAAGAAGATTATAACAAATTAAAACTGGAAGTAATCGACGAAATTAATATTGCTGTTGATGAAGCTGCCGAATCTGAAGATCCGAAACCTGAAGAAGCAGATAAATTTGTTTTTGATGAAAGCGGACTAAAAGAAAGTTTTGAATATGAAAAATCCGTTCCATCCGGTAAGCATATAGTAATGGTTGATGCTATCAATCATGCTCTTCATGAAGAAATGGAAAGAAATAAGAAGATTTACATTTTTGGTGAAGATGTAGCCGATAAAAAAGGTGGAGTTTTCACTGCGACTAAAGGTTTGTCTACAAAATTCGGTAACGATAGAGTCTTCAATTCACCTTTAGCTGAAGCAAGCATAATTGGTGTTGCAACCGGAATGGCGCTGACCGGGCTTAAGCCTGTTGTAGAAGTACAATTCGGTGATTATATCTGGCCTGCATTTATGCAGTACAAATCGGAAGTGGCTACAATGCGTTACCGGTCAAATAATCTTTGGAATGCTCCTGTTGTTACAAGAGTTGCCGTCGGAGGTTATATTCACGGAGGATTGTATCACAGTCAGAATATAGAATCAATTTTTGCTCACGTTCCCGGAATTTATATTGCTTATCCTTCCAATGCTGCAGATGCACAAGGACTCTTAAAAACTGCCTGCAGAATTGATGACCCGGTTTTATTCTGCGAACATAAAGGTTTATACAGACAAAGCTTTGCTACAACACCTTCCCCGGATGCGGATTATCTTGTCCCGTTCGGAAAAGCAAAAATTGTTAGGGAAGGAAATGATATTACTGTAATTTCTTACGGCGTTTCTATGTGGGATTCGGTTTTAGCGGCAAAAAGATTGGATGATGAAGGATACTCGGTTGAAGTAATAGATATCAGAACAATTATTCCTTTGGATGAAGAAACGATTTTCAATTCGGTTAAAAAGACAAATAAAGCAATTGTAATTCACGAAGATACTTTTACTGCCGGTTTTGGTGCCGAAATAGCTTCCCGGGTTGCAGATAATTGTTTCCAATTTCTTGACGGTCCTGTTAAAAGAATTGCTGCAAAGGATTCACATATTCCATATTCTCCTATTTTGGAAAGTGAAATTCTTCCAAACAGAGAAAGGATTTACAAAGGGATTAAAGAATTGTTAGAGTATTAGAGATTTAAATAAATGTTTTTAGAAAAAGAATTCCTTTAATACAATGGCTTTGCCGAATTATTTTTTGTTAGTTTATAAAATAATTAAGAATTTAAAGTTAGGAGCATAATAATGGATGTTGTAATGCCTAAAATGGGAGAAAGTGTAAGTGAGGGAACCATTCTTAAGTGGCATAAGAAAAAAGGCGATCCGGTTAAACGCGACGAAATTATTTTTGAGATTAGTACCGATAAAGTCGACACGGAAATTCCATCACCGATTGACGGAATATTATCTGAAATAAAAGCGGATGAAGGTGATACTGTTGAAGTCGGAACTGTTGTAGCCGTAATCGATGGAAATGGAGAAGTAAAAACAGAAGTTAAAGAACCGGAAATTAAAAGTGAAGCATCAAAAATAGAAAAAGAAAATGAACCGGTTTCAGCTCCGCCGATTCAAAAAGAAGAAACGGTAGAAACCGTATCGGAAAAACCGGATGTACCGAAATCCCCAGGCAATGGTAATATTATTGAAATAGCAATGCCTAAGATGGGTGAATCGGTTATGGAAGGAACAATAATTAAATGGTATAAAAAAGTAGGTGATAAAGTTAAAAAAGATGAAACTATTTTTGAAATTAGCACGGATAAAGTTGATACTGAAGTCCCTTCACCTGCGGAAGGAATTGTGAGTGAAATATTAGTCGCCGAGCAGGAAACAGTTGAAGTAGGAACTATAGTTGCTAAATTATCTTCAAATACGGCACCAGCAAAATCAAAAGAAGGAAATAGACCGCAGCCTGAAGCTCCTCCAACAATACCTGAGAAACCGGTTGAGCAAAAGAAAGTTGAATCTGTTCCCAGGCAAGAAAAAACCAATGAACAAACTGTTTCTGAAGAAACTGCTAAAACCGGAGGATCAAGATTCTTATCTCCTCTTGT
>CAZHBJ010000162.1:0-7587 GCA_964530445.1 uncultured Ignavibacteriaceae bacterium | reverse complement strand
TCATGAATAAAATTCTTGATAATTTCCAACAAGGTTTTTATTTATCTTCCCGATATTAACTTATAGTAATTTAACTTGTCACTCTAGATTAGTTCCCACAGGTATCTAAGTGTAGCTGCAAAATCCCCGTGATTAAATATCGTGGCCAATTATTTATTGCTTAAATTAAAAATATTTATAATCAAAAGCACATAAAAACTTTATTTTTTGAAACATTCTCTTCATCGAATGTTTCGATAAATGCCGACCGAAAGAATTTAGTAATTTATTTTTAAGGTACTTTTCTTAGCGTAAGAAAAGTACCAAAAGAAACATGCACTATAAAAGAAATTCTAAAATTATCCTTCGTTACGTTAAGATAAATGAACTCGTTCCGCCTCTTCTTAAAAACTCAGCTGGAGAAAGGCGGAACTCAAACAGCATTTATCTTTTAACGCTCCACTACGGATAACTTTTTAACGAATTTCTTTTAATGTGCGCAATTTCCTTTAGGTGTGCTAATTCTTTTAATTCTTTTCATTTTTAGATATATTGAACACTCAATTTAGGAAATATATGGCTTCTTTAAATCTTCTGTTTGTAGGCGACATTGTTGGAAAACCGGGTATGGACCTGGTTCAAACATGGCTGCCGAGCTTAATTCAAAAATATAAAGCCGACCTGGTTATTGCCAACGGCGAAAACTCTTCGGACGGTAAAGGATGCACCGAAAAAGAAGGTAAAATTCTTTTCGATCTGGGTGTTCATGTTATTACCGGCGGAAATCATACATGGGATAAGCATCAATCCCAGGATTATCTGAAAAAAGAACCGAGAGTTATCAGGCCGCTTAATTATCCCAAAGGCACATACGGTAACGGCTATTATATTGCCGAAACTATAAAAGGAAAAGTGGCTGTTGTTAACCTGCAGGGCAGAACCTTTATGGCTTCTATTGATTGTCCTTTTAGAGCGGCGGATTGGGTGCTCTCAAAATTGAAGAATGAAACAAAAATGATCTTTATTGATTTTCATGCCGAAGCGACTGCCGAAAAGCTGGCAATGGTAAATTATCTCGATGGAAAGATTACTGCTCTGGTTGGTACACATACCCATATTCAAACATCGGACGAAAGGATTTTTCCGAATGGTTCCGGTTATATTACCGATGTCGGGATGACAGGTCCGTATGAATCTGTAATCGGAATGAAAACTCAAGCGGCTATTAACAGGTTTATTTATCAAACTCCGCAGAAGTATGAAACGGCGGTAAATGATTCGCATCTCTGCGGAATTTATCTTAAAATTGATACAGACAGCGGAAAAACAATTGAGATTGAAAAAATACTCTTCCCGGATTTCAATAAAAAAATAGAAGCCACATAAATTAAATATTTAATTTGTTATCCCGAGCATACTTGCCGGCAGGCAGGGGCGGGGGATAAGTACCGGAAAATATCATAGTTCAACTCCATCTAAGTCTGCAGGGAGTTGCGCAACTGTCATTTCGACCGGAGGGAGAAATCTTTTCTTGCAATGATAAAAAGATTTCTGACTCGTCAGACTTACCTGTTGGTAGGCAGACTCGTTCTAAATGACAATTTAACTTTATACAGCCGGCTTATTTGACAGGTTCGCTTACTATGACATTTAAACAAATTTTATTACTACAAAGTATTTGATTGTTAATGATTAATTTTCCCTTGCCGAGAATTGATTCCGATGAAAAGATAAGGAAATTGCTGCTGCCGTACTGCCGTTTGAAAAACGGTGAGGTTTGGATTGATCCGTTAAAGAAACATAAAGTCGGCTGTTTGGATGCATCGGATGATTCATCAGTCGTTGATTTAATGAATGATGAAAAAGCAGTTCTTGCAATTCACGATCCGCCTTACAACTTTGTTGCTTTTGAGGAAAGAGATGTTAACAAGTTTATTGATTGGTGCCGGTTGTGGATAGAAAATTCATTTATACATCTTTCTAAAAATTCGTCGCTTTATATATGGCTCGGCGCCGATCAAAATAAACACTTTCAGCCTTTACCTGGTTTTATTGAAATGATGCGGAACTCCGGGTTCGATTCACGCAGCTTTATAACGATGAGGAATCAGCGCGGATACGGAACTCAGAAAAACTGGATGGCAATCCGGCAGGAACTTCTTTATTATACAAAAGGCAAACCGGATTTTAATGTTGAAGCAGAGTATACCGATATTCCCAAAGTTCTGCGAGGTTACTATAAAGTAGTTAACGGCAGAGAAACGGAAAACTTTGAACGCAGTAAATCCGAATTTATTCGCGCCGGTAATGTTTGGATCGATATTCAGCAGGTATTTTACAGGATGGAAGAAAATGTAAACGGATGTTATGCTCAAAAGCCTCTTAAATCAATCAACAGGATAATTCTTGCAAGCAGTAAAAAAAATGAAATTGTTTTGGATTTCTTTGCACATTCCGGAACAACTTTGCTGGCATCGGAAATAAATAAAAGAAGATGTTTTACAGTGGACATCGATCCGATTTTTTGTGAAATTACAATAAGAAGATTGGAAAATTTTAGGAAGAATGGGAAATTAGGCTGGCAGAATTCCAATCCTTTTGAGGAAGAAATTAAGCGCGACAGAAAGCTGCAGAAATATTTAGATGAAATTAATTGAGATACAGTAATTCATAATTAAAAAATTAAAATAAGGAATAAAAAGGCCGAGATAAATATCTAATTGTTTTGTTATAAAAATAGTTTAAAAAATAATTATGAAAAATATTAATATATAATTGTCACAGTGAGTGGAGTCGAACTGTGAATTAAATAATGATTCAGCCTTCGACTTCGCTCAGGCTGACAGTTTCTATTAGAATTAATAAAATAACCAAAAAGGAATAAAATACGAAAAATGATTTTAATTGACGGTAAAAAAATTTCAGCGGAAATAA
The DNA here is from genome assembly GCA_964530445.1 of uncultured Ignavibacteriaceae bacterium. Classification (GTDB taxonomy): domain Bacteria; phylum Bacteroidota; class Ignavibacteria; order Ignavibacteriales; family Ignavibacteriaceae; genus FEN-1297. The sequence continues at coordinate 4,674 of CAZHBJ010000162.1, read as the reverse complement.
AAGAAGAATTAAAACAGGAAATAGATAGACTTATCAAAGAAGGGAAAAATGTTCCGGGACTTGTTACAATTTTGGTCGGGGATAACCCGGCATCGGAAATTTATGTAAGAAGTAAAGGCAAAGCATGTGAACAAATCGGAATGCGGTCAAAAGCAGAAAAAAGAAGCGCCGGCATTTCCGAAAAAGAACTTTTGGATCTAGTCGATAAATATAATAACGATCCCGATTACCATGGAATTTTAGTTCAGCTCCCTTTGCCGAAACATATTGATGAAGATAAAGTGATTCAAAAAATTAATCCGCAAAAGGATGTAGACGGTTTTCATCCGATAAGCGTTGGAAATCTTGTTATCGGTAAAGAAACATTTGTATCTTGTACTCCGGCAGGAATTCAAGAACTTTTAGTAAGATATAATATTGAAACAAAAGGCAAGCATGTTGTAGTTTTAGGACGCAGTAATATTGTTGGAAAGCCGATTGCGAATATTATGCTTCAGAAAAAAGAAGGCGCAAATTCAATCGTTACTATCTGTCATTCGGCTGCAAAAAATCTCTCCGATTATACAAAGCAGGCAGATATTTTAATTGCGGCAATAGGTCAGCCTAATTTTGTTACTGCCGATATGGTTAAAGACGGTGTGGTTGTTGTCGATGTGGGAATAAATAGAGTTCCCGATTCAACAAGACCAAAAGGCTACCGGGTTGTAGGCGATGTGGATTTTGAAAATGTCTCTAAAAAAGCATCTTACATTACTCCTGTCCCTGGCGGGGTAGGACTAATGACCATAGCAATGTTATTAAAAAACACTTATAAAGCATATTTAAGATACGGGGTTTAATATGAGTACAACAACATCAGAGAACAAAATTTCTCAGGAGTTCCTTGAAAAAACTTTAAATGAATTTTATTGTAAAGATGAATCATGCAAAGGCTGGGAAACTAATGTTGTAACACAGCCGAAAGCAGTTAATCATATTGTCGGCGTAGGTGCGGAAAGAATAGCTGCCGGTTTGGGCGTAGGGGAAGTTTTAGTTGATAAAGGTCTTGCAAAAAAAATAGATCATACGCTTTTAAAACCTGAAGCTACGCCAAAAGATGTAAGAGAACTTTGTGAAGAAGCGAGGAAATTTGATTTTGCATCTGTTTGTATAAATCCGTGTCATGTTTCTCTCTGCTACGATTTATTAAAAGATACGGATGTGAAAGTCTGCACGGTAATCGGATTTCCTCTCGGCGCAAATACAACCGAGACAAAAAGATTCGAAGCCGAACAGGCTATAAACAACGGCGCTCAGGAAGTTGATATGGTAATTAATATCGGTCAGCTTAAAAGCGGGAATTATGATTACGTTTTTAATGATGTTAACCAGGTTGCACTTGCCGCAAAAAAACACGGAGCGGTTTGCAAAGTTATTTTAGAGACCGCTTTATTAACCGATGAAGAAAAAATTAAAGCATGTATTATCTGTAAAGATGCCGGTGCCGATTTTGTTAAAACGTCTACCGGATTCAGCAAAGGCGGCGCAACTGCCGGTGATGTAGCTTTGATGAAATATGTGGTCGGCAGCGCTGTCGGCGTTAAAGCTTCCGGCGGAATTCGTTCCAGGGAAGATGCGGATGCAATGATAGCGAGCGGTGCGGATAGAATAGGAGCAAGCGCAAGCGTAAAAATTATGCTCGGCGGTAAAAGCGATAGTAAATATTAGTTAAGCATTTAAAAGTAAGTGGTTCCAAAAAATACTTTGTCATTTCGACCGGCCTGCCTAACGGTAGGCAGGAGGGAGAAATCTCCCCTTTGAAAAGATTTCTCGGTCGTCAAAGGAATTCCTTTATAGAAAACCTACTTGCCGGTAGGCTGACTCCCTCGAAATGACACTTCCTTACTTTTTAGATAACCACTTTTGGATGGATTTTTTATGATTCTTGATATTATTGTAAATAAAACAGATGACGGCTGCACGGCGGAAATCCCAAGTTTAAAAGGATGTGAATGCTGGGCGCATGATGAGGATACTGTGCTTGAAAAGATTATGGATTTGGCTGCATATTATTTAAAAAGTGACGTTAAAAAGTTCAAGCTTGATAAAGCAAGGGGAAGTAAAAACAGAATAATTTATAAATTAGTTTTTAATAAAAGCAATTCGTGATATCATTTAAAACCGAAAAAAGGAAACAGAAAATTATTTCTGTGGCTAATGCCAGGCAGAAATCTTTGAGAATTGTTTTGGAAAATATTCACGATCCCCACAATGTAAGTGCGATTTTTAGAACCTGCGATGCAGTTGGTATTTCTAAGATAAACCTGGTTTATACGGTAGAGAAATTTCCCAAGATAGGAAGAAAATCTTCCGCTTCTGCATTTAAGTGGGTTGAGAAAGAAAAATTTAGAACCATTTCTTCATGCTATAAAAGTCTTCATTCCGAAGGATTTGAAATTTACGCTTCGTCTATTTGTGAAGATGCGGTTCCGTTATATGATCTTGATCTGACGAAAAAAGTTGCAGTTGTTTTGGGAAACGAGCATAGGGGAGTGTCCGATGAAGCCGCAAATTCGGCTGATAAAAAATTTTTAATTCCGATGGTAGGGATGGTTCAAAGTTTAAATGTATCCGTTGCAACAGCCGTAATTTTGTATGAAGCTTTTCGTCAGCGGAATAAAAAGGGCATGTACGGTAGATCCGAATTTACCGAAGAGGAGCTAAATAAAATAATTGATTATTGGAGTGGTAAATAATTTACTTACTGGAGCTACACAACAGAGTTAAGGAGTAAATACATTTGATAAGGTAATAAGGTTGTATTAACTCGGGTAGAAAAAGTTACTAAGGTTGAAACGAAAAATGAGGTTCTTATTTAGCTTGAAACCTTATAAAATGGTTAACCTTAGTAATAGACCTAACACCAGGACGCTTTTACCTTATTACCTTATTTAAAATTTGTATCAACATTTTTTAATTTAATATCAACTTTGTGTAACTTCAGTTACTTATTAAAATATGATTCAAGAATTGAATAAAATAGAAAAAGTAAGCGGGGAATTAAAGTTGCCGGGAGATAAATCCATTTCTCATCGCTCCGTTATCTTTTCCTCAATGGCTAAGGGAACTTCTAAGATTTATAATTTATCCGACGGCGAAGATGTTAAATCGACTCAAAATTGTTTAAAAAAGCTTGGCGCTGAAATAATTAATTGCGGAGATCATTTAGAAATAAACGGCTGCGGTTACAAAGGCTTTAAAAAACCTGAAGAAAATCTCGATGCAGGAAATTCCGGAACGACAACAAGATTGATAAGCGGAATTTTAATTGCTCAGAACTTTGAAACAATCATTACCGGCGATGCGTCGCTGTCAAATAGACCAATGAAAAGAATAATTACTCCGCTCTCTTTAATGGGCGGAAAGTTTAAAGCTACGGAAAATTACACTTTACCTATGCATATATTTCCTGCTGAGAAAATTATTCCGGTTAAATATGAATTGCCTGTTGCAAGCGCCCAGGTAAAAAGCGCAGTTTTATTAGCAGGCTTGCATAGTGAAGAAGTAACTTCCGTAATAGAAAAATTACCTTCGAGAGACCATACGGAAAGAATGCTTGGATTAAGGACTGAATATATCGAAGGGAAAAAAATCAGCTATGTTTCAAAAGCAAATTATCCTTCTGCAAAAGAGTATTTTGTCCCGTCTGATTTTTCAACCGCTGCTTTTTTTATTGTACTTGCACTTTTATCCGAAAATTCTGTTTTGAGAATTAAAGATGTTTCTCTCAATAAAACAAGAACGGGACTTTTAACGGTATTGAAAAATATGGGAGGTAAAATAGAAATTGAAAACCAAAGAGAAATTGCCGGTGAAAGTTTGGGGGACATAATTGTTTATTCAAGCAAATTACAAAATGTTGAAATAACTGAAGAAATAATTCCTAATATTATTGATGAAATTCCCATTTTATCAATTGCCGGAGTATTTGCAGAAGGTCCATTCAAAATAAATAAAGCTGCGGAGTTAAGAGGAAAAGAAACCGATAGAATAAAAGCTATGTGTCATAATCTCAAGTTGCTTGGACTCGCAGTGGATGAATATGAAGACGGATTTACGGTTTCCGGCAATTTAAAGGATGAAAAAGTTGTTTTTGAAAGCTTTGAAGACCATAGAATTGCTATGGCATTTTCCGTTTTATCTCTTCTATTGAAACAAGGCGGAAAAGTTAATAACTTTGATTGTATCAATATTTCAAATCCGAATTTTCTTTCTCAAATAAAATTAATAGCAAGGTAAAATATGGCTGAAGTACTATTAAAAAACGTAACCAAAGTCTATGAGGGGGGAAATGTTGCGGTAAAAGATGTAAACATTAATATTAATGACCGTGAATTTGTTGTACTGGTTGGTCCTTCCGGCTGCGGTAAATCAACTACTCTGCGAATGGTGGCAGGTTTGGAAGAAATAACCGAAGGAGAATTATTTATCGACGGGAAACTTGTAAACGATGTTTCGCCTAAAGATAGAGATATTGCAATGGTGTTTCAGAATTATGCTTTGTATCCGCATATGACTGTTTATGAAAATATGGCATTCGGATTGAAATTGAGAAAATTTGATAAATCGGAAATTAAAACCAGGGTTACCGATGCAGCTAAAATTTTAGGTCTGGAAGAATATTTAAATCGAAAA
>CAZHBJ010000161.1:0-7619 GCA_964530445.1 uncultured Ignavibacteriaceae bacterium | reverse complement strand
GGGATGATTTTATAATGTTCTGGGAATTAGAAAATATTGATCCTAATTCCATTGCATTAATCGATGGATCTTCGGGTAAATATTTATCATATGGAGAGTTGTTAAAGAGATGCAATCAACTATGTGATTACCTAAGATTTAAAAAGAAAAAATTAGTTTTTTTATTTTGCGATAATTCCGTTGAAAGCATAACAGCATATCTATCAATTCTGCGTTCAGGCAATGCAGCTTATCTTGCAAATAGTAATATGGATATTTTTCTTAAAAAGGATTTGATAAATCTATATCAGCCGGAAATAATTTTTAGCAAAGATAACTTAAGTCCTTTATTGAATGATTATATAGATGCGGAAACCGGGTTTGGTTTATTTTTATATCAGAACAAAAATTTAAACCGCTGCTCTTCCCCGCATAATTATTTAGCTGTTTTATTATCTACTTCAGGTACTACCGGGAGCCCTAAACTTGTAAAACTCTCTTATAAAAACCTTCAATCGAACGCTGAATCAATTGCCGAATATCTAAATATAACCGGAGATGAAAAGCCGATCACCAGTCTGCCTATAAGCTATTCGTACGGATTATCTGTAATTAATAGTCATTTACACAACGGAGCTAAAATTGTCTGCTCGAATCAATCAATGGTAACGAGAGAATTTTGGAATACTTTTAATAATTTTGAATGTACTTCGTTTGCAGGAGTTCCTTACAATTATCAAATTTTACACAGATTGAAATTCGACAGCATGGAATTGCCTTCATTAAAATATATAACCCAGGCCGGAGGCAGATTAAGTGAAAACTTAACTAAATATTTTTACGAAAGTTCCTTAAAAAAAGGAATTAAATTTTTTATAATGTACGGTCAAACCGAAGCGACTGCAAGGATATCTTACGTTCCTTTTGAAACCTTAGGTGAAAAAATTAATTCAATCGGCAAGCCCATTCCCGGTGGAGAAATTAAAATTTATTCGGGTAAGAAAGAAATTACTGCACCCGATACGGAAGGTGAGCTGATTTATTCCGGTAATAATGTGATGATGGGTTATGCAAATAATAGAGAAGATATTTCTAAGAAAGATGAACTGCGAGGCATTCTATATACCGGAGATTTAGGCTTTAAAGATGAAGATGGTTATTATTATATTACCGGGAGATTAAAAAGGTTCATAAAGCTTTTCGGATTAAGAGTTAATTTAGATGAAATAGAAAAGATGATTGAAAATAAATTTAACGTTTCCGCTGCTTGCTACGGTAACGACGATTCATTAAAAGTATTATTGCAGCTGGAAGGAACCGATATTTCCGATTCAGTACGTAAAGAAATTATAAAGATTTATAATATTCATCACTCATTTGTTAATGTAAAATGCATTAAAACTATACCTCATAATTCTCTCGGTAAAAAAGATTATAAATCAATTGAAACTTTAGAGTATAATGAATACAATTGAAAAGCTGTTCGAATTACCGGAGTATTCCGTAGAGAACAGCAAGAAAAGAGTATTACTTTTAAATGAGCTAAATGAACTATGCAGATTTCATTATTCAAATTGTAATCCTTATAAAAATATCTTAGACAATTTAAAATTCGATTTATCAAATAGAATTAACAAAATAGAAGATTTACCTTATTTGCCGGTAAGGTTGTTTAAATCTCAAAAAATCAAAAGCATTCCGGATAAAATAATTTTTAAAACTCTCTTTTCAAGCGGAACATCAGGTCAACAATTATCTAAAATCTATCTGGATAAAGAAACATCTATTCTCCAAATAAAAGCGCTGGCTTCAATAATAACTTCCTATATTGGTGATAAGCGGCGTCCAATGATTATCATCGATACCGAAAATACAATTAAAAACCGTAATTTATTAAATGCCAGAGGAGCCGGCTTAATCGGACTTTCAAATTTCGGACGTGATCATTTTTTTGCTTTAGACGATAATATGAATTTAAAAACAGAAGAATTACTGAAATTTGTCGATAAGCATAAAAACGAAAACATATTACTATTCGGTTTTACTTTTATGATTTGGCAGTATTTTTATAAAACATTAAAAAATAAAAATTTAGTTTTAGACCTAAGCACTGCAATCTTAATTCACAGCGGCGGCTGGAAAAAATTAATTGAAGATTCCGTATTAAATAAAATATTTAAGGAAGAGCTTTATAAACAATTTAAACTTAGAAAAATTTATAATTTTTACGGAATGGCGGAACAGGTCGGCAGTATTTTTATGGAATGCGAAGAAGGCTATTTGCATGCTCCTAATTTTGCAGAAATACTAATCAGAGATTATAGTAATTGGTCTATTCTCCCAAAAGGTAAAGAAGGAATTATTCAAACAATAAGTGTATTGCCTAAAAGCTACCCCGGCCACTCTTTGCTTACGGAAGATCTCGGAACTATTATTGGAATTGATGATTGCAAATGCGGGCGCAAAGGGACATATTTTATAATCAACGGGAGAATTCCCAAGGCAGAATTAAGGGGATGCAGCGATACTCATGCAGAAATGGTTTTTAAATCTACTATGAGAAATTAAAATGAATGTTTCTAAATTTATCCCCGAATATTTAGGAAATACGAAAATTGAAAATCTTCTTAATGAAGAATTTATAAACCAAAACTATCTCAATTCTTTCGACAAAATTAGTATCCAATTTTTATCAACGTTATCTCAAACAATATTAAAACATAAGGGGATAAAAAATTATCCTGAACTTGTTGCTCTTGCATACTGGTTAAGGAAATCCAATATATCCACTATAATAAATCAATTTCAAAAAAATATTAATAAATCAGAATTGATTGTTCCCGGAGGATTAGCATTTCACATTGCTCCTTCAAATGTTGACACAATTTTTCTATATTCATGGGCTTTATCTTTACTCGCCGGGAATTTAAATATTGTGCGGATTTCACAAACTCAAAATGAACAATTGGATTTGCTTCTGTCATTGATTAGAAAAGTTTTGATTAATAAAAAATGGCGGCCTATTTCCAAAGGAAATATTATAATAAGTTATCCTAAAGATGATAAAATTAATACTTTTATTTCCTCCCTATCGGATTTAAGAATATTATGGGGAGGTGATGAAACCGTCATAAAGATTAAGGGACTGCCTTCCAAACCTACGACAAAAGATATAGCATTTGCAGATAAATTTTCTTATTCAATTATAAATGCTTCGGCTTATATAAAAACCGCAAGTCAAGAGAGAACTCAAATTGCAAAATATTTTTACAACGATTCATATTGGTTCAATCAAATGGCGTGCTCATCGCCTAGATTCGTTATTTTTTCAGGCACCAAAAAAAATTGTGAAAACGCCGGTAAATTATTTTGGGATAATCTGGGAAAAGAATTAAAAAGACGAAATCAAAAAACGACTATTGATGTTGCAATGGAAAAGCTTGTCTATATGTATGAAATAATGTCTAATACAAATTCGGATTTAATATTGAATAATGGAATTGATAAACCGGTAGTACTAAGAGTAGATAAAAACGAAATTAGTAATTTTCGTGAATCTTGCGGCGGCGGATTCTTTTTTGAATGTTTTACAAATAATCTTGATGAATTGATTAATCTTGTGGGCGAAAAAGATCAGACTTTAACCTATTTTGGATTTAGTAAAAAAGCATTGAAGAATTTTATTTCAAAAGTAAATGGTAAAGGGATAGACAGAATTGTTCCTATCGGGCAGGCTTTAAATTTTTCATCAACTTGGGATGGGTATTCACTTCTAAATGAGTTTACAAAGAGAGTTCAAGTTTTTTAGTTCAAACTTCAATTTGAAATAATTTTTAATTAAAAATTAAAATATATTACCGGCTGTAACTGTGCGGATTCAACCTGGACCACAATTATAATCATTAGTGCAATCAATAATGCCTGAACCACAACCGGACTTTCCGTAATTATATTTTGTATTTTATTATCAATTGATTTTGGAATAAAATGCAGCAGATATCCTAAGAGCATCAAATAAAATACTTTTGAATAACCGGCAACCCATTGAAAAAATACTGCCCCATGGAAAAATGTAAATATCTGATGGAATACATTAAAAGCTGTTTGAAGTGAATCGGCACGAAATACAATTGCCGTAATTAAAATAAGATGGAAAGTAATTAATATTTGAAATACTTTTAGAGTTTTGGTCCCGTACAGTCCGACTTTTTTATAAAACTTGTTTCTAAATTTTTGAGTTAAAAGCGATACTGCAAGATAAGTACTATGTATTAATCCGAAGACGACAAAAGTCCAGTTTGCTCCGTGCCAGACACCGACAATAAAAAAAGTGATAAAAATTGCTGCAGCACTTCCGTAAACTCTCGCTCTTCTAAACTTTATTTGAAGCGGCTTAAATAGATAATCAAGCAGCCATGTCGATAAAGAAATATGCCACCTTCTCCAATAGTCGGCAATACTTGAAGCTTTAAACGGAATATTGAAATTATCCATTAGCTTAAACCCGAGAAGCAGTGCAATACCCAAAGCCATATCGGTATAGCCCGAAAAATCGCAGTAGATTTGTAAAAAGTAAGCATAACCTGCCAATAAATTTTCAACGCCCGTAAACCTTAAAGGTACTTGGAATACCCGGTCGACAAAATTTAAACCGATATAATCTGCAATAACATTTTTTTTGAAGAGCCCGCAAAGTATTAAAAATACCGCCCTGCCTATATCTTCTTTTGTAACTGTAAAATCATTTTGAACTTGAGGTAAAAATGCCGCTGCTCTATCAATGGGACCGGCAAGAATATTCGGAAAGAAAAACATATATAGACAAAAATCGCGCAGACTTTCTGTCGGTTCCATTGTCTCTATATACAGCTCTATGGAATAGCTCATAGCTTTAAATGTGTAAAACGATATACCGACCGGTAATAAAATATCCAAAGGCTGAAAATGAGCTGTATGCAGATCATTTAAAATTTGAAGAAGGAAATTCGTATACTTGAAATAGACAAGCAATCCTATATCAATTATTAAGACGAAATAAAAAAGCAGTCTTTTTAATGAAGATGACTTTGTTTTGTAAATCCAGTTGCCAAAATAAAAATTTATAAATGTTGAAAAGAAAAGGAGAAGGAAAAAGTTTCCGGAATTTCTGTAATAAAAGAATAAAGAGAAAAAAATTATTGTATAAATTTTAAGGCTTTTACTCTTGCTGAATATTCTATAAACAATTAGCAGAGTAAAAAAGAAAAAAAGGAAAAAGCTCGTACTAAAGTAAAGCGGGTCCTGCGGGTTGTATAAGAATAATTGCTGCAGTTTATTAAAATCGATAGTAGAGAACATTCAATTAAGTTTTATTTGGATGAAAATTTTTTTAAACTTTAATTACTTTCACTCATTTTTGAATCTATCAGCTTTTGAAGCTCGCCTATATTTTTTACTCTTAAAATTTCCAGGCCTTTAAAATGTATGTTGTATTCTTTTTCAACTGCCAATATTACATTTATATGGTTGAAAGAATCCCATCCCGGAACCTGGTTTGCAGTTGTTTCATCTTTCAAATCAAAGTCGCTTAAATCAAGTTCGTTAAGAATAACTTTTTTTAGTCTCTCGGAAATCATTTTAATCCTTTAAATAAAATTCAGCATTATTTAAAATCTTTATAAGCTTTAATTATTGCCCTGCCGACCATATCGCCGATTTTATCGGCCCCCTGTACAGACGGATGGGTATAGTCCATCAAAGCCAGCGGCGGGTTAGCATTTACCCATGCTTCCATTGAGTTGTATCCTCCCATTGCTTCAAATAAATTCCAGAAAGCAATACCGGTTCTTTTAACAATACTTTTTTGTACTTTTAAAATTTGAGGGATATTGGGATCGGTTACAAATCTTGTTCCTCTCTTAACCGATTTGTCCCCTACTCCGATTAATAATATACTCGTCTTAGGAAAAATTTTCTTTAAATTATCAATCACTTTTACCATCTGGTTTGCATACCAGGTATTATCCTGCGAGCTAAAGCTGGCTTCATTAGCACCGAATAACAAAATGATTAATTTATAATTCAGCAATTTGCCGAATTCCCTGAATGATGATTCTGCAATCTTAGTAAAACCCAGCCCGGTATTTCCGCGCCACGGAAAATTATCAACATAAACTCCGTTTCCTGATTCCAGGCTTACTCCGTAAAAGCGAGCTTGATCTTTTTCACTTGTTGTTAATTTAAATGAATGTGCTTCTTCATCCGGTGCATTTAGAATTAATTGGTTTATTGTATCGCCGGGTTTAAGATCTGCAGTTTGATCTTTACCGTCATTAAAAGAATAATTTATTACGGAGTTTTTTGCATTCGAATAATAAAGAGTTGCCGTACTAAAATATTTTAAATTTTGTACTCTTTCGGTTGTTGAATATTTAACCCAGCTTATTCCTTCCGGAATAAAAACGAAACCGTTTATTCCAAGTGGTATATTTTGCGGATTTGCTGTTAGCACCGAGATCGTTTTCCAATTATTTGAAAACGACTGTTCGGTAGTTAGCCTGAATGAAATATCCTGCGAAGTAATTGATAAAAACCCGACGCCGCTGCCTCCGAATTCATCTTGTAAATCTTTTCGTATATTCGAAGTAATGTAATCTCCTTCAATACCCGAATCTCCATAATGAGCGACTCTTACTTTTTCAGTTTTGGAATTTTTTAACGCTTCAAAAAAATATTTCATCTGATCCAAATTTCCGGTTATAGGTTCATCTTTAATGTTAAGCTTTTGCCGCTCATAATTTTCTGCACGATTATTCTCGTTAAACAATTTTTTTGTTTCGGTAATTATTCTATTTATTGGTTTAAATGAAATTCCGGCTGATAATGTATTGGATTTTAAGTTTGCAGCTTTTTTAACTTTATAATTTTTATCAATAACGTCAGATGACCTATTTATAGAATTTTGATTTACACTTTGAAGTGAATCCGGTTTTACATCCATAAATAGATCTACCGGTTTTATTGTATATCCTAAGATTGTAACCCCGTTAAAAAAGTGAGCAAAAAGGATAACGAAAATAATAGTTAATGCGATTAAAAAAAACGGCTTATTTTTTTGCGATCCGGAAGACATGTCAACATAATCCTTTATCAATTTTTACGTGGAAATGTAGAAATAAATAACTCTTGACTTAAAAAACAATTTCACTTAATTCAATTTATCAAATATTGATGATTTATAAATTTATCGGTATATTTTTGTTAGATAAAGTAAGTTTTAATTTCAATACCGAAATTATAAAAATAAATTCATTAATAAGAAAAATAATCGAGGAAAAATTATGGGCTTAAAACCAAGTGGAATTGTTTTTATGGCATTGGCTTGGAGCGTAATTATTACACTTACTATATTTTGTTTTTATAAAGTATTCCGCTCGGAGAAAAAATAAAAAAGAGATGAGAAATTTCCCATCTCCTTTTTAGATTGATAATACCGCATTTTAAGGCATCATGCTGCCGTTTTCACCTTTTACTTCTTTTACCTTAACCGACTGATTAGATTTGTGAGCTTCGTTATTTTCTGCTACAGCCAAAACTATTTTACCGTCTTTTAAATTTTGATAAAGCAAATCACTCTTCATTAAATAATAAAATTGTTTTTG
>CAZHBJ010000160.1:0-7651 GCA_964530445.1 uncultured Ignavibacteriaceae bacterium | reverse complement strand
ATTCGGGATGCTGCTTATTTTTGTTTTTTTAAAAAATAGGATAGTGACAAGTCGCGACTTGTCACTGCTAAAATATTAAGTAATCTTTCGCCGCACCTGTTGTTATTGAAATCCCTTTTAATTTATAATCATATCGCTTTAAAAAATGAGATAAAAACTTTTATTTGTTTATTATCTCATTGCTACATCCAGATTTTAATTAAATTCATTTTAGAGTTCAAATATATACTTATATTTTCCAAGCAATAATTTAAAATAGATTAAGGATAATTTTAATTTTTCTTTATGAAGCAGGAACACAAAAGTTTATTCTCCATTGCGCATGACCATTTTCTGAGTTCTATGGTTATCCAAATGATAAAAAAGGGAAGTCCGGCAATAGAAGGTTTGCCAAATTCACCGGCGGATAGAGCAAAATATATTATGCATTTTTTCGACCAGGAGCTGGAAAATCATTTTTACCTGGAAGAACATATACTTCAGCCTGAATTAAAAGGAGTTTCAATAGATATTGATAGACTTCTTGATGATATGGTGACACAGCACCGAAAAATAGAGAGAATTGTTAAATCATTGAAGAACAACAAGAATCTGATTAATAAATTGGATAAACTCGGTATTGCACTTGAGAATCATATAAAGCAGGAAGAAAGTGTTTTATTTCCTAAAATCCAGGAAACTCTATCGAGACAAGAACTCGAATCTCTTGCGAAGAAGCTTCAGAAAAACGGATATGAATTTATTTATAAGTACTAACAATACTTTAAAATATACGAAGCTGTCTCAAAAGTATCTTTGTCATTTCGACCGTAGGGAGAAATCTTAAATTTTGAAAAGATTTCTCGGTCGAAATCTCCCTCGAAATGACATATACACACTCTTAAGGCAGCCTTAAATGTAAATATAATCTTTAAAGAATTTGATAATTAATTATTCTATGCTTTCATTCTTTTTCCGTGCTCTTCATGAATAAACAGCCAGCTGCATATTTTTCCGATATTAATTTCTTCAAAATTATTCCAGTAATCTTTTGTTCTAACATGCTGGGAACCGGTATCGGTAGCAGAAATGCTTTCGGCTTCTTGAATGAGTTCTTGAATCCTTGCCTGCCATTTTTTAATGTTTGAAGGACGCAGGTCGACCCAGCCTTCATTTGCCCACTTGTTGATATTTTCTCCATTTATATCAAGTTCATTTTCTCCGCGAAAAGCCGGAATTTTTATTGTACTTCCTCTAAGTAAAGATTCTCCGTCAGGCATTAAAACAGGTATCCCGATGGAAATTATTTCGCTCCTCAACTTTGAATTATTAACCAAATCTTCAAGACATTGATTCGATAACTCTTCCGGATCTGCTTTAAGAAATTCGTGCATTGTCTTAAAGCTTTTTCCGAACAAATGAATTTCATATAAAAGCTTTGAAAGCCGCGGCGGTCCGAGCAGCTCGAATGCGACACTGCTTACGTTATTTTCCTTTTCTAGCTGTTTTAATTTTTTAACAGCCATATGCTGCATATATCCGGCGCGGTAAGTAGGCTCCATTGTAGCATGATCCAGCGAACTTACTATATCGTGCCCGGTATTTCCGCCTTTAATTTCATAAATTACAACTTCGGCAATTTCTTCCGGTGTTACAAATTCCATCTGCTTCTGCGCGGTAATAGTTTCGAATTCTCCAAGAGAAAAGATGCCGTTTTCCCCGGTGTCGATGAAAACTGATTTTAAAGTTTCCCCGGTTGATTTATATTTTTTATCGGCAGAAATTACAAATTTACCCTTTAGCGGAACGGCTTCGGAAACCGGAACATCGAGCAATTCAATCGGCACGCCTCTTTTTTTTATCTCACCGAATTCAATTCTTTTCCATGCAATAGCCGCTGTGGGTTTTATTTCTTTTGTTATTGGTCCTTCGGGAGTTCTTCCCATTAAAAATAATAAAAGCGTATGAGCGCCCGCAATAGATGATTTACTTAATAAAACACGGGAAGGCTTTTCTTCACTGTGAGTATAGGGAATATTCAATCCCATACCGCCTGTTCCGCTAGTTCCGATTTTTAAATAAATCTCGGTTTTAATTAAGCTCATAGATGTATAAAGCAGTTGAACATGACGGATCAATTGGGGAATGTAAAGCGTGCATAATAATTTTTCGGCTTCTTCAACCAAATCGTCATAATTTGCTTTATTCTTAATTGCTCTTGTTAGTGAGCGGTATGAAGTGTAAATATCCTGATATGCAATTGCGGTTGCGGTGTTTATACAATCAACAATAATATCCGGCTTAAATTCCGTTAAAAGTCTGTATATGGATGAGTTTGTTAAAACATCATTCGATAATTCATCCATAATATCTTCAAATATAGTATTCCTGCTTTTTTTGTTAGCTAATAACTTAGCCCTGTTTTCGTCTTTAAATTCATAACGGACAAAAATATCGCCGCCCCACGGAACAAAGAACCCTTTTCCCTTTTGAGGAAATTCATGCTCTAGCTTGGTTACGGCATCCTGTGCTTCGGAAAGCTTTAACGAAGTAATAATAATCCTTTTGGGATTATCTTCAACCAGTTTTCTAGCGACTGCGCTGCCAACCAGCCCAAAGCCGCCTAAAACCAGTACAGTTTTGTTTTGAATGTTCATAATTAAATTCCAGTATGTTACAAATAATTAATGCACTAAATTACGGCAAACCGGCACCTAAGGCAATTTTTTACCGATGGTATTTTAGGTCGGTTCATCGGAATTAATATTTTACTTCTTTGATCTGCGATTAATTAATAATTAGGTAAGTGATTCCGGCCAACTTGTAAAAAATTCTTTTGGTTAATGTTCCATTTCATTGCTTAATCTATATTAGATTATTAAATTTGAATTCGGTTAAATTGAAAATTAATAATATTCCCTAAGTAAAGTGGCGGTAAATTAATGAAAGTATTAGATTTATTAAATGAGAATTATATTATAGCCGATCTAAAAGGAGAAAGCAAAGAAGCTGTAATTAACGAACTTATAGACTTGTTTAAAGACGATCCGAGAGTAATTGATCTTGAAAAAGTAAGAGGCGCTGTTCTTGAGAGAGAAAAGATAATGTCTACCGGAGTAGGCAAGGGTTTTGCCATCCCTCACGGAAAGACAAATGCCGTAAATGATATTCTTGCTGCATTTGCCAAAACAAACCGGCCGATTGAATACGATTCGCTCGACGGTCACCCGGTTTATCTGGTATTCCTATTAGTCGGAAAAGATAACCTTGTAAGTAAGCATATAAAGCTGCTCAGCCGGATTTCAAGAATGATGAATAAAGATGAATTCCGCGATAAGCTGATGAAAGCAAAATCTTCGGAAGAAATTTTAGGAATTTTTAAAAAAGAAGAAGAAAATTACTTTGAAGTATAATTACTTCGGTAATTATTGTTCGGAATTTGCAAATTCCCTCCGGGAAAGAATAATCCTTCCCGGGAAAATAAATACCGGTACCCGCTTATTAATCCATTATTTTATAAATAATATTTTGCTTCAAACCACTTCTAAAAATTGATCATGGTGTTATGATTAAGGCGATAACAGGAACAAAAGATATATTACCTTCCGAGATCTCAAACTGGAAATACTTGGAATCCATTGTTGAAAAAATTTTTACAAATTTTAATTACAAAGAGATAAGAACCCCGGTTTTTGAAGAAACTCCTTTGTTTGCAAGAGGAATCGGTGAAGAAACCGATATTGTCGGAAAAGAAATGTATTCATTCTTAGACCGGAGTGAAACAAGCTTAACATTAAAGCCGGAAATGACGGCATCGGTGGTACGAGCGTTTATTGAACATTCATTAGGCAAGCAGCAGCCGCTGAATAAATTATTTTACATTTCTCCTATGTTCAGGCAGGAACGTCCTCAAGCCGGAAGACAGAGACAATTTCACCAGTTCGGCGGTGAAGCATTGGGAAGTTCTTCTCCTCTGCTTGATGCTGAAATTATTACAATTGCTTTTAATATTTTAAAATCGCTCGGTTTAAAAGATATTGCGGTAAAAATAAATTCATTAGGAGTGCCTTCTTCGCGTGAAGAATATAAAAAGAAGTTAAGAGAATATTTAAAAGATAAAAAGGACAAGCTTTCCGAAGACAGCAGGAAAAGATTCGATACAAACATTCTCAGAATTTTTGACAGCAAGGTTGAATCCGATCAGGAAATAATGAAAGAAGCCCCGTTATTAATTGATCATCTTGATGAAGAAAGTTTGAGAGATTTTGAATCCGTAAAAAATTTATTAACAAGCTCGGGCATCCCTTTTGAAATTGATCCGAAGCTTGTAAGAGGATTGGATTATTATACAAAAACTACCTTTGAAATTATAAGCGGAAAAGTCGGATCCCAGAGTGCACTCTGCGGAGGCGGAAGGTATGATTTATTAATTGAACAATTAGGCGGAACACCAACGCCCGGAGTCGGTTTTGCTGCGGGCATTGAAAGAATATTGTTAGCCTGCGAAAATGAAAAGTCATTCAATCTTCCGCTTGATCAGGTTGATCTTTATATAGTTAGATTGGATAAGGAACTTTCTCCGGAAATTTTTAAAGCGGCTTTATTTTTTAGAAATAATAATATCAGCGTGGAATTTGATTATCTTGATAGAAGCGTTAAAGCACAAATGAGAGAAGCTAATAAGTTAAACGCCCGTTTTGTATTATTTATCGGCGGCGAAGAATTTAAAGACGGAAAAGCCAATTTAAAAAATATGAGCGGCAGCGAACAGAAACTTATATCTTTAAATGATCTTAAAGAATTAATTTCAGTTATAAAATAAAAAATTTAACAATTAAAGCTGATTTAAACTACTTTTTGGATTCAAAGTTGCGTAAGTAATAATTACTTTTAGAAGAAAAGGATTTTTATAATGTATCCTGAACTTTTTAAGATTGGACCTTTTACGGTATACAGCTGGGGATTAATGCTGGCTATTGCTATTATAATTGCAAGCTTTATTCTTACAAAAGAGTTTCAAAGAAAAAAGATCAATCCTGACATTGCCACTGGAATTACAATTCTTGCAGCGGTTTTCGGAATTGTCGGCAGTAAGATTCTTGATCTAATTGAAAACTGGAACTTATTTATCCACGATCCTATAATAGCTTTTTCTCCCGGCGGATTAACATTTTACGGCGGATTAATTTTAGCAACAATAGCAATTGCAATTTATATAAGAAGAAAAAAAATTCCTTTCTTATTTGTAGCGGATGCTACTGCTCCTTCTCTTATCCTGGCATACGGCATAGGCAGGATAGGCTGCCAACTTGCGGGAGACGGAGATTACGGGATCCCGACTAATCTTCCCTGGGGAGCCGATTATTCAGGCGGTACTGTAAAACCTCATGAAATGTTATCCCAATTTTACCATACTCATCCGGCCCTGGCGGCCAAAGATCATTATTATTCATTGTCATCTCAGATAGTCGGGCATGATAATTACGGAACAATAACAAAATTCGATCAGGTTATAAGACTGCACCCCGCACCGATTTATGAATTTTTAGCTTGTGTAATAATCTTCTTCATCTTATGGAAATTAAGAAAAAAAGACTGGGCAGACGGACAGCTTTTTATGGTTTACCTTATCTTTGCCGGAGTGGAAAGATTTTTAATTGAATTTATAAGACTTAACCCGAGATTGTTATTCGGTTTATCGGAAGCTCAGTTGATTTCTATTCCGTTGGTAATAATCGGTACCTTGGGCTTTATATATTTTAACAAGAACAAAGACCGGCTTAAAAAATTTGTACCGCCGCCGTTAGAAGTTCAAATTAAAAAGAAATAATTATTTAATTATTGACTCATGTTATATTATTAATGTGCAACCATGAACCTGATTATTGGTAGAAAGCCCGTACTTGAAGCTTTAAACTCCGGCGAAGAGTTAGAACATGTTTATATCTTATACGGGCAAAAAGGTTCAATTATAAATGCCATCAGGGTAGCCTCAAAAAAAAGAGGAATTAAATGCAGCGAAGTTCCTGTCCCAAAATTCAAAAGTATATCTTCTCAATCCAACGCCCAGGGAGTTGCGGCAATAAAATCGGATCAAAAGTTTTATAGTTTATATGATATTATTGATGCTTCAAAAAAATCTTCCTACCCCTTAATATTAGTTTTGGATTCGATTCAGGATACTCACAACTTAGGGGCGATACTTCGTACAGCGGAATGCTCGGGCGTTGAGGGAATTATAATTACAAAACATAACAGCGCTCCGGTAAATGCAACAGTTGTTAAAACATCCGCAGGAGCAACGGAACATGTTAAGATTTGTACGGTTAATAATCTTTCACAAGCATTAAAAGAATTGAAAAAAAACGGGTTCTGGATTGCGGGATCATCCTTAGAAAATATTTCTTCAGCAAGTCTTTCGGTTAAAAATTATACTGAAGTAGATTATAAACAGCCGGTTGCTTTAATCGTCGGCAATGAAGAAAAGGGCATAAGAAAATTAACCGCAGAGAATTGTGACTTCTTAATTAAAATTCCTATGAAGGGGAAAATCCAATCGCTTAATGTTTCGGTTGCAGCGGGAATACTGCTGTTCGAAATCCTCAGGCAAAGGAGTATTTAATTTTTTTTTGTCAATAGTTAGAGGGATCGAACTATAACAATAATGAAGATATCCCTCGACCCTGCCTGCGGCAGGCAGGTCCGCTCGGGATAACAATTTATGTCCATTTATCATGGTAAGCCGAGTCGAACCATGATTTAGCTGAACAAATTACGGTACTACTTAACTTTTTGTAATCTGCATTTTAATCATTAAAAGCGTATTTTAAAAAAGAAAAACGGGAAACACTATTACACAACCTAATTAGAGAGCTCAAAATGTCGTTAAAGAAAAAACTTCTTCTGCCTTTTATAATAATATTGACTTTAATTTTATGCGGCTGGGGACAAACCGGGCACAACATTATAAATAAAAATGCTGTTCTTTCTTTTCCCCCGCAAATGAATGAATTTCTAAGCTGGTCGGACCAGCTTGCTCTTCATGCTTCTGATGCCGATAATAGAAAAAGCGCCGATCCTACAGAAGCGCCTAAGCATTATATAGATATAGACAGCTATCCCGAATTTGTCTCTACCGGAAGAATTAGCCAGGATTATGATTCGGTAGTTACAGAGCATGGTGAGTCATTTGTAATTGGAGAGGGAATTCTGCCGTGGGCTATAATTACAACCTATGATACTTTGGAGAAATGTTTTGAAAGAAGGGACTGGAACAAAGCTGTTTTAGTTGCCGCCGATCTTGGCCATTATGTTGCCGACTCACATCAGCCGCTTCACATTACAAAAAATTATAATCCGGGAGGGCTGCATTCAAGATATGAAACCGGGATGATAGACAGGTATCAAGCGCAAATAGTTTATTCGGGAGATAGTGTACAATTTGTTCAAAATATTCCGGACTTTGTCTTCTCCACAATTTACAATAATTATAAATAT
The DNA here is from genome assembly GCA_964530445.1 of uncultured Ignavibacteriaceae bacterium. Lineage (GTDB taxonomy): Bacteria > Bacteroidota > Ignavibacteria > Ignavibacteriales > Ignavibacteriaceae > FEN-1297. The sequence goes on along the minus strand of CAZHBJ010000160.1, from coordinate 175 downwards.
GTCGATTCTGTTATTAATGCCGATGTTCAGGCTAAGGCGGTAAACAGCGATACAAGGAGCGACGCATATTATCAAGCACTTTGGGATTATACCGGATCATTTACGATAAAATTATTTAAGAGCGCTTCTTATAAATTAGCATGTTTAATTTATACAGCATGGGTTAATGCCGGAA
>CAZHBJ010000159.1:0-7668 GCA_964530445.1 uncultured Ignavibacteriaceae bacterium | reverse complement strand
ATCTAACTATAAGCCTTTTTAATTCTTCTTTCGGAAAAAATGAAGAGAAACTATGTTCCAAATATTCCGTAAGATGTGCATCGGTAAAAGGTGTAAGATTTACTTCACGCAAATTGTAAATAAAATTAGCCATAAAATGTTTATCGCTGTTTTCCGTTAATATGACTTTTATTTTATTTACCTGGAGAATCGGAATAATATTTTTCCACAAATCAATAGTATATTCATCGTAATTATTGAAAGCATCAAAAATCAAAATAAAACTGCATTTTGCAGATAGCCTACTGAAATAAGATTTTAATTTATTAACTATGTCTGTAGGATCATCCAATATTTTGTTAATATCATCTAATAATTCAGTATTTAGTTTTGGGAAAATATATTCATTATAGATTATTTTATTTAGTGAAAAACGAATAAAGTTAAATCCAGCTAGTGAGGTGTTATTATTTATAAAAACTGCCTTATCATAATCCATAGAAAGCCGGTAAGCAAGTGATGTCTTGCCTGCTCCTTCGGAACCCCTAATCGAAAATACCTCGCTGCTGGTATTATCGGAAATATAAGTCTTTAAAATAGTTAACGAATCTTTTCTATTTGTAAAAACTTTTGCAGGAAGCCAGTCTTTAGAAATGCTTTCATCTATGGGGACGTGTAAAGCTTCTAAAATTTCAAGTGCATTGTTGTATCTGTCATCCGGATTTTTCTGTAAAAGCTTTTTAATTATTTTTATTAATTGATCCGAATATTTTGTTTTGCCGAATTCGAATTCTTTCTCAATTTGTGCTTTATAGATATCAAGTTCGTTTTTATTTTCAAATGGAAAACCGTTATATACAATTCTGTAAAGCATTATCCCAAGTGAATAAAAATCTACCCTGCTGTCGTGTATTTCATTTTTTAATATTTCAGGCGCTATATATTCTGCCGTTCCCCTTACCACACTTTCATCATTTTCCAAAATATTTTGTGCAAAGCCCATATCAATAACTTTAATTTCAGGCTGATTATTAATTAAAGAGACTAATACGTTTTCGGGCTTTAAATCATAATAAATATAATTTGAAAGGTGCATGTAGTATAGCACTGAACAAACTTGAGCGGTAATTTTTCGTAATATTTCTTCATCATTTATCGAAGAAAATTTTAACAGTTCTTTGCCCTCATAATATTCCAGGGAAAAATACTTGCTTCCTAAAGCTATGTCGTTTTTATCATCATCTATTTTTTGTATCGTCCCGTAATCAAAAGGACGAATTATATTCGGGTGATTTAACTTTAATAAGGTATGAAATTCATTCTTAAAAATTTTAGTTTCAAATGAATCTGCATTAGCGGGTAAAATTTTAACGGCAATATCTTTCCCCGGCATATATATATCTTCACACAAAAATACTTTGCTCCTTCCCCTGCCGATTTCTTTTATTATTTTATATTTATCATTTATCATAAATTTACTCGGGGGTTAAAATATATATTCAATTCTTTACCGATATTATTTGCCGTATACAAAGTTAAAAATAAAATTAAACCAGGGAAAAATATCATCCACCAGGCTTGGGATAGATAATTTTGCCCTGCTTCAATCATCGCACCCCAAGAGGGGTAAAGACTCCCGGTTCCGAGCCCCAAATAACTTAAAGCTGCTTCAGCTAAAATTACATTTGCATATTGAAAAACAAGATTAACAATTATCGGTGCCAAAATAACCGGCATTACTTCTTTAAATAATAATTTTGTTTTTGAAAGTCCAATCAACTTTGCGCTGATAAAGTAATCTTTATTTTTTAATGAAATAACTTCTCCGCGAACAATTTTAAATAGACTCATCCAGCCGGAAAAGCCAAGAACAATAATCACGCTAATAAGTGAATTACCAAACAAAGCTAAAATTAAAATAATTAAAAAAATAACAGGAAAAGCTAAAAACATGTCCGTCATTCTATTTAAAGCCGAATCTATTATACCGCCGGGATATCCCGCTAAAAATCCGAGAAACATGCCAAGGAACAGAGATATAATCACTGAGCCTAAACCTACTAATAAAGAAATTCTTGCACCGTATATTAACCTAGAATAAATATCTCTGCCCAATTCGTCGGTTCCCAGCAAAAAATACTTCGTCGTTATTAAGGGCTTTCCATTTTCCATCATAATTTTTGATTTCGCCAATTTGAAAGCTGAACCGTTCTGATAATAAATAAAATTTTCGCCATCGGCAACACTATCTGCCAAGATAATATTATCGTTGAATGATCTTTTCACCACTTCGTTTTTTAGATTTATATACTCATTCAATTTGTTATTAGAATTATCTTTAGTTTTAAGATGTATTACACGTACGCTGCTAAACGGCGGCAGCAGCTTGGTAACGGACAAGTCCTTTTGAAAGTTGGGATTTGAATTAGCAAATAGAGGTGCCATAAAGGAAAAGAACATCAGCAAAATTATTATAGTTGAAGTCAAATTTATTTTGCGAGTTAGAATGGATAAACTTTCCTTTTTAATTAGAGATAGAGTGGGAATAACTAAAATAAGCAACAAAGAAATGACGGAATCTGCGGTGGGGAAATTTAACTGTTCAAATGCAAACGAAGGTTTGAGTATTAAAAATTTTATTAAGGAATATAATAATAGGAAAGTATTTATCAACAGGTTAAACCTTATAGTTAGGATAATAGCGCTTAGCGTTAAAATTAAATGCCAATTTTTAATTTTAAATTGCATTTAATTTATTATTCCTTTCACCAATCTTTTATCTATCTTGGCCTTAATCATATCGGCAAATAAGTTGGTTATAATAACTAAAACACCCGCAATAAAAGTACAGCCTACAACAAGAGGGTAATCCCGGGAAAGAATGGCATTAACGGTTAATCGTCCCATTCCCGGCAATGAAAATATTACTTCGGTTATTAATGCACCGCCGAATAACAGTCCAAGCTCTACTCCCGCAACAGAAATAAGCGGACTAATCGCATTTGGAATTATATGTTTCCTTGTTATTTCTTTTTCCGTTAATCCGTGCATTCTAAGGTTTTCTACAAATGATTTGTTGTATACTTCCAAAATATTATCATAAAGATATTTATAGAAAATAATTATTCCTCCGAGCGATAAAGTGATTAAAGGTAAAATCATGTGAGTCGCATAGTCGGCTAATTTTCCTAAAAAATTATAGGAATTGAAGTCGAACGAATTCAGACCAGAAGAAGGAAAGATTTTGAGCAAATCCGATAAAAAGAAAATTAACGATACCCCTATTACAAAAGATGGTATTGAGTATAAAGCAAGGCTTGTCTTAGAAATTGTTTTGTCCCAAAAGCCGTTTATTTTTTTTATTGAAATTACAGCAAGCAAAAATCCGACTAATAGCTGGATTATAAAACTGATAAATGAAAAGATTAAAGTGAACGGTAGATATTTCATTATTACATCAATTACAGGTATGCGATAAGTATATGATATTCCGAAATCACCGCGCATAAGATTTATTACAAAGGATTTGTATTGATCCGGCAGAGAACTGTTCAGATTGAATGATTCTTTTACAAGTGAAGATAACTTAGGACTCAAATCCGGAGATATATATTTTTGATACGGTTTTCCAGGAGATATTCTTAATAAAAAAAATAAAAAAGTAATTAATAGAAATAATACAAGTATAGATGAAAGGATTCTCTTGATTAGAATTTTGATAATTTCTTTATTCATTAAAATTTATTTTTTATTGACCAATCCCAGCAACGATGAAGCGGACCGAGAGGAGTAATCGACATATTCTCGATTCGTTTGTTATAACCGATAATATTGTCAATCCAATACAAAAATGTTACAGGTTCGTCGTTGTATATTAATTTTTGTATTTTTTTATAGTTATTATCCTTTGCATAACCGGATCTTTCTTTCTCAATTTTATCGAGTAATAAATCAACCGTTTTGTCCTTGTATCCGTATATATTCATCGGCGTAGATGTCAAATCAGAGTACCAGTAAGTTCTTAAATCAAGCGGAATGGGAACAGACCAGGCGGCCATCCAGGCGTTGAATTCTCTATCATACATTTTCTGAAAGAATACTTCCGGCTCCAACTTTTCTGTTTTTATATCAATCCCTATTGCGCTAAGATTATTTTGAATAATTGATGCGGCAAATTCACGTCTCGGATTTCCGCTGGGATAATAAAGAGTAAAAGAAAATTCTTTGCCGTTTTTTGTTAATTTGCCCGTATGGTTTATATCTTTCCAGCCTCTACTTGCTAAAAGTCTTTTTGCTTTGGAAGGATTGTAATTTCTAAATTGCAAGGTTGTATCATAAGCATGTTTGAAAATAGGAGCCACCGGCCCTATAGCTATTTGCCCGTGATTATCTAAAAATTCTTTAAGTATTTCGTTTCTGTTTATGGCATAAGTCAAAGCAGTTCTGACCACAGGATCGCCGAATAATTTGTTCGGAACGTACTTTTTATCAGCAGCGAATATTTTGGGATCGATGTTATTCCAGCCGATGTAATCGTAATCTCTTCCTTTTAATGATACGATATTTAAATCCGTTTTTCCCTTTAATCCGGCAATATCGTCTGCCTTAATATCCTGAACCAAATCAACCTCTCCATTTTTTAGTTGATTTATCTGGGAATTATAGTCGGGAACTATTTTAAATATTAACGCGGAAATACTTTTAGGATTGTACAAAAATGATTTTTTATTTTGCTTTAAAATAATAGATTGATCCCTATTCCACGTGGCAAGCACAAATGGTCCGTCGGTTACCGGTTTCATTTCCTTTTCTATTGTAATAAGATTCTTTCTTTTTATTTTTTCAAAAATGTGTTTGGGAATTATAGGACAATCTATATCGTAAAAAGTAGGAAAGGAGCCTTTTTTGAAATTAATTATAAGCGTATATGGATTTTCAACAATAAAAGTTTTTTCCAAATTAATATGGGAGTTTGCATCTACATAAAAATTTTTGAATGAGCCGTACAGTCTGCTCTGCACCTGCGGATCTGAGTATAAATCAAAAGAAAACACAACATCGTTTGCTGTAAAAGGTCTACCGTCTGACCAAAGAACATCAGTACGTAAATGTAAAGTTATAGATGTTGAATCATTACTCCATTTCCAGCTTTTTGCAAGCATAGGTTCGGTAGTTAAATTTCCATTATTAAAATCCCAGCTATGCTGAACCAAGCTGGCATATAAAAGTTCGGAAATACTGCCTTCATCATAATTCATAACAAAAAGAGGATTTAAAGATTCAACATCCGATGAAATAGCAACTACAACTCTATTAGAATTTGTTGAGGATTTTTGCCTGCAAGAAGTAAAAAAGAAGGCAATTAGCAATAAAAACGTAATGAATAAATTTTTAATACGCATAAGTATATATAGTTGAAAATATTGCTAATAATTTTGTTGTTAATTTATTATTTTGTTTGTTAAATCCAAAAAAAATGTATGAAATTTCATGCTTGATGTAGAGATTAGTGATATAGTGATAAAGGATGTAAAGACTCTTGTAAGCAATGTTCGCTTTAATCTTGAAAAAAATAAGATTTATACAATCCTAGGAGCTAACGGGAGCGGTAAAACGACATTAATTAAATCATTAACCGGATTATTGGATAAAAGATTTTATTCAACATCCGGGAAAGTAATTTTTGAAGGAAAAAACATATTTACTTTAGGATGTGAAGAACTGCTTGATTTAAGAAGAAATAAAATTAAATATCTTTTCCAGGATGCGGTAAATAGTTTCGATCATCTGAAAAAATTCGATTATTATTTTAATTTACTGGTAAATAATAAAAAGGAAATAGATCCGCTGCTTGAATATTTTTTACTTCCGGATTCAAGAGAGTTGATGAAATTATATCCGTATGAAGTTAGCGGAGGTATGGCACAAAGAATAAATTTTGTTTTGATTTTACTTACCCATCCTCAAATAATAATCCTCGATGAGCCGACTTCGGGAATTGACTCTGCCATCTCGAATTTATTTCTTTTAAAGTTAAAGGAATTTGTAAGCGATAAAAATAAAGCATCTCTGCTTGTGACTCATGATTTGGCATTTGCGAATAAATTGAGCGATAAAATTGCTTTTTTATCGGATAGTAAACTAACGGAATTCTATACTCCCGAAGAATTTTTTAAAATAAATGATTATCCTGCGCTGGAAAATATCTTAAATTCTCATAATCAATTACTCCAATGAATGAATTATTAAATGTTCGGAATTTAAATTATAGTGTTACTAATGCAGAAATTTTCGGAAGACGAGAGAAAGAGAAAATAATTTTAAATGATATTTCATTCAGCATTAACAAGGGGAAAATACTCGGTATTGCCGGAGAATCCGGAAGCGGTAAAACTACACTCGCCAAAATAATTTCAGGTGTTATTCAAAAAACGTCCGGTGAAATTTCATTTAATTTTTCAAATGAATGGAATAAAGTACGCTGCAGCCCTGTACAAATACTTTTTCAAAATACGGGAGAAATATTAAATCCTTTCCGTACAATTAATGAAATTGTTGAAGAAGCAGTTAACATTAGATTTAAAGATAAGAAAATAACTTATTCACTAAAGGAGAGTATTTTTGATTCTTTAAATTTTTCAAAAAGTTTATGGAATAGGAAAGGATACGAATTAAGCGGCGGTGAACAGCAAAGGGCTGCCTTAGCGCGTTTACTAGCAGTAAAACCAGAATTATTAATTCTTGATGAGCCGTTTTCTTCACAGGATGCCGCATCGCAGCTAAATCTTTTAACGGTATTTAAAACAATAAATGAAAAATTTGGTATTACTATGATTTGCATAGCTCACAATTTAAGAATATTAAGAAAGCTTTGTGACAATTTAATTATTATGTATAAAGGGAGAATAGTAGAACAAGGATCTAATAAAGAAATTTTTTCATCACCGAATCATCCGTATACAAAATTTCTGCTAAGAGCTGATAATTATGATTTATCATATCAAGAATTAAATACGGATTTTAGTTAAGAAACATTTCCCTTCTTCTAAAAATATTGAATGATTTTTTAAATGTCTAAAACAAATGTTATAAGAATTCTGGAATTAAACGATATCGAACATTCGATTTATACTTACGAAATTGACAAAGATGATTTAAGCGGTATTACCGTCGCTCGCAAAATCGGTGCCGATAAAACTACTGTATTTAAAACACTGGTAGCAAATGGAGACAAAAATGGAATAAACATTTTTTGTGTACCTGTTGCCGAAGAGCTTAATTTAAAAAAAGCTGCTGCTGTTAGTAAGAATAAAAAAATAGAAATGATTAAAGTAAAAGATTTATTTCAAATAACCGGGTATATGAGAGGAGGATGTTCTCCTATTGGAATGAAAAAACATTTCCCTACTTTCATTGAAGAAACAGCACAGCTTTTCGAAATAATTTATGTAAGCGCGGGAATCAGGGGAATGCAGGTTTGTTTATCTCCGGATAATTTAATAAAAATTACCGGAGCAAGATATGCCGATCTTCTTTAAGATTAATTTATTCCTACTAAACGGGTTCCCGAATCTTTTTAAACTATTTAAATTGAAAATGAATTAATAGCGGTATGAGTTAATTTATAATTTTTTCAAAAAAATTCTTCAATTGCTTGACTTTGAAAAAAATTATTAAAAACTTGTTTTT
>CAZHBJ010000158.1:0-7812 GCA_964530445.1 uncultured Ignavibacteriaceae bacterium | reverse complement strand
CACCGGAATTTAACGCCCTTAAAGATATAACATAAGATTCGTTAATAAGTCACGTTATACAGAATTGTCATACTGGTCTTAACCTATAGTCATGCCGGACTTGATCTGCAATCTCTGAGATTCTGACTTTCGTCAGAATGACTGTAGAAAAGTACTTGTAATTCCGGTCTTTACCGCAGGCATCACTTCATTAGATCCGGAATCTCTTATTGTTACTTTCATATCTTCCGAGGAACTTCTATGCCGGACGAAAACGTAGGGCGGGTATTTAAAAAAGTCCCCTCCTTGGAGGGGATACAGGGGTGGGTTATTTCTAATTTAAATTATTTAATTCATTCAGAGTAAATATCCCATGAACTTACTTAAACTCTACTAAAAAGGTTAGAATTAATTATATAAAGTCATAATTGTAAATAAGTCTTTCCCTTTCCAATGGAAAAGCCTGCCAGCCTTTGGCTGGATTAAATAGGGTTTTTTATGTTGCCGGGTAAAAATATATAATTATGCCTTAAGGCGCTGCCTTCGGTTTTATTATTTTTCCACGTTTGGCTGCATCTTGCTCCTGCGTCAAGACGAGTCGGTGAGGTGCATAATGACACAAGAAAAATTTGTCATTCTGATTCCGGCAATAGCCTTACGAAGACCCTCAAGGTTACAAAAAAAGCAACCTTCAAGGTTTCGGAAAGCAACCTTGAAGGTTTTCGCCTAAACTCGAAATTTTGTGTTCTGTTTAATTGCAAAATATTTATTGTATTTTCATTATGCAAAGAACTTTATGTTAAATTGATTAACTTTAACAATACAAGGTCACCAAGCGACTTTCCGCCAAAGGCATTCCTTTGGAAGGGCTTTTACATAAAACGCCGAAGGTAGCCAGACTCCGCTGAGTCTGTCGGACTCTGCGAGCGTGAAATTATTATAAAAAAACAATTTACATACTAAAAATCCCGAAGGGATGGCATTAAAACATTGTTAAAATTTATTTGAATTAGCTTATTATTTGAAACAGGTAGGATCTTTTAAAATATAATTCAAAACACAACCTCGAATTTCCCAATACTATATTTTTAAGTTAATGAATTTTGCAAAAATTATTTTTAGCTCTAATAAATATATTTCCTACTGATAATTAGTGTGTTACGGTATTATTTATAAAATAGAATTATATCAAATAAACTGCTTTCTTTAATAAACTATAATATTATAAATATATCTATTAATAATAATTTGAAAAAATATAATTGAAGAAGGAATTATTAATATTCGGAGCAGACGGTGCTCTCGGAAGAGGAATAACGGAAACACTCATAAAGAAAGACTACAACAAGATTTATCTTTTTGCATCAAACTTTGATAATTTAAATTATCCTAATGTGGAAAAAATATTAATCCGAGATTTATCTATAGAAAATAATGTAGTTGATGCTTTTGCTCATATAGAAAGCGGAAAAGATAAACTTCTTTTCCTTTATAGTGCAATCGGAGGATACAGCGGTGGTAAAACGGTGTGGGAAACCGAAGATGCCGAGTGGGAAAAAATATTAAAAATAAATTTAAAAACCGGTTTTTTAATTGCAAAATATTTTGCTAAATTTGCAACTGATTCTTTAGGCGGAGCGATTTGCTATACGGCAGCAGAAACCGGGCTGAATGCAGAGGCTAATAAAGCTGCTTATGGTGTTTCAAAGAGTGCATTAATTCACTTGGTAAAAACACTGGCGTTGGAAGGGGGTAAAATAAATTTAAGCGTCAATGCTATTGCTCCTTATATTATTGATACGCCTTCAAACAGGGAATGGATGAAGGATGCAGATTATTCCAAATGGATTAAGCCGTTTGAGATAGGGGAATTGGCATTCTGTTTATTTAATAATTATAATTTTGTTACCGGAAACATTCTGGAATTAAAACATAGATTTGATATAATAAATTAATTACTTAAAAATAGAAATGGGAATATTAAAAAAAATATTTTTATAGAAAATAATTTTGGTTTTGGTTATTAATCTGTAAACAAATATTTTTAGAGGTAGAAAACTTTCTCTCATTTTGAAAAATAAATATAATTATTAGGAGGTTACGCTATATGCAAGTATTAGTTGCATTCTCATCAATCACTGCCGTATTAGCACAAGCTACAAACGGCGCAAGTCCCTTAAATTGGTTAGCAGAAAAATATGCTGCCGGTGGTTTTTTTATGCATCCGATTTTAGGCTGTCTGGTCCTTGGATTGGCTTTTTCATTTGAAAGATTCTGGACTTTATCAAGAGCAAGAGTAAATACCAAAGATTTTATTATTAAAGTTACAAAAGCGCTTGAAAACGGCGGAGTTGAAGAAGCAAAAGAACTATGTGCCAATACAAGAGGTCCCGTTGCATCCGTTTTCCATGCCGGACTCTTAAGAGCAGATGAAGGTTTGGAAGCTGCTGAAAAAGCTATTATTGCTTATGGCGGAATTGAAATGGGATTCCTTGAAAAGGGAATGATCTGGATTTCTACTTTTATTACCTTAGCTCCTATGCTTGGATTTACCGGAACCGTACAAGGTATGATCGCTGCATTCGATGCTATTAAAGAAGCTGCACAAATTTCTCCTGCTATTGTTGCTAACGGTATTGCTATAGCATTATTAACTACTTTATTCGGCTTGGTTGTTGCTATGATTCTGCAGGTATTTTACAACTATTTTGTATCACGTATCGATCGTTTGGTTGGTGATATGGAAGAAAGTTCGGTAGAATTAATTGATGCTCTATATGAATTGAAAGCCAAGAAGTAAATTAGATTAATGTAATAGTATTTTATAATTAAAAATCAGAATTAAAAAATGATAAAGAAGAAAAAAATTGCCGAAGCGTCAATCCCGACTAGTTCAATGGCAGATATAGCATTTTTACTTTTGCTGTTCTTCCTTGTTGCCACTACCATTGATGTGGATACCGGTATCGGTTTAACCTTACCGGAGTACGTAACTGATATTAAAAATGTTAAAGTTCCAAAAGACAGAATGGCGGCTATTCTGATTAACGCAAACGGTGACGTGCTTTTAGATGAGAAACCGATTCCTCTTCCTCAAATAAAAGCCCAGTTAAAACCCAGAATAATATCTAAAATAGATTTACCTAACGATAAAAAGCTCATCGTTTCAGTTAAAACAGATAGGAAAACAAATTATAACATTTACATTCAAGCATTAGACCAAATTAAACAGGCCTATTTTGAAGTAAGAGATGAGTACTCTAATTCTCATTACGGGAAAAAATTTAATGACCTTGATTCGGAACAGCAGACCGATGTTAAGAAAAAAATTCCGATTATCATTTCGCTGGCTGAACCAGAATCAACTAATAAATAAGTTTGAGGTATAACTAATGAAATTTGAAAAGAGAAGGGCTAGTACAAAGCAGGAAATTCCTACTGCGTCAATGCCGGACATTGTATTTATGTTACTTCTTTTCTTTATGGTTACAACAACCTTGAGAACAATAGATGTACATGTCAAGTTTACGTTACCCTCAGCTAAAGCTGTTGAAAAAATTGAAAGTAAAAGACTTGTACAATATATCTGGGTCGGCAAATCAGGGCACATTCAAATTAACGACGACATTGTTAAGCTCAGTGATGTTGAACCCATCATGTATCAAAAAAGAAAAGATATGCCTAGGGTGATTGTCTCTTTAAGGATAGATAAGGATACCGATATGGGCGAAGTAACCGATATACAGCAAGAGCTTAGAAAAGCTTCTTGTTTGAGAATCAATTATTCGACTAATGTTAAAATATAGATAGACAGTAAAATATATTTATATTAAATTTAAAGGCAGGTTTGTAATTTACTTACCTGCCTTTTTTAATTTTTAGAGGTTGCTATGGCTTTGAAAGATAAAATTAATGAAGATATTAAATCCGCTATGAAATCCGGGGATAAGCTCCGGCTTGAAACAGTCAGATCTATCAGAGCATTAATATTGGAATTTGAAAAGAGCGGTACAGGCAAAGAATTAAATAGTGAAGAGGAAATTAAGCTTTTAAGCACCGCTGCTAAAAAAAGGAAAGATTCCGTTGAACAGTATAGAAACGCGGGTAGGGAAGACTTAGCTTCAAAAGAAGAAAAGGAATTATCTATTATACAGGAATACCTGCCTAAACAATTAACGGAAGATGATATTTATAATGAAGTAAAAAAAACAGCTGAAAACATAGGGGCTGCCGGTAAAGAGGATTTTCCCAAATTGATGCCGCAAGTTATGAAGCTGTTAAAAGGAAGAGCTGACGGCAAGGTTGTTAAAAATATAGTTGAACATTTTTTGGGGATTAATTGAACATTTTCGACATAATAATATTCGCTGTTGTTACGGTTGGATTTATTCTTGGTTTTAAAGACGGTTTTGTTAGAAAAATAATCGGGCTGATCGGATTCGGACTTGCAATTTTTTTAGCAATTAAATTTTCAGACTTTGCCGGAAATTTTATTGAAAAATTATTCGGAATTGAATTTTACCTGTCGGAAATCATCGGCGGAGTATTTATATTTTTGCTTATGATATTTATAACTTCTGTTTTAAAAAGAATTGTTCACCCTTTTGATAAAATTAATAATTTGTTAAATCAAATAATCGGGGGAGTTGTAGGTATAATTCAAATTTTATATTTCCTAAGTGCCGTATTATTTTTGTTAAATGTTTTTAATGTGCCGTCCAAAAAGGTTATAGACAATTCGGTGTTCTACGGCCCGGTGTACAATATAATACCATCAACAATCGACTTGATAAAAAATTATACGCCCGAAACAAAAAAGATAATCAAAGAATATATAAATGATAAAGATACTTTAAAATGATACCGGCTGCCGTTCTTGATAAGTTGGAATATCAAAAAGTTCTTCAATACATTTCACGCTACTGTGTTACTGAAAAAGGCAAAAACCTTCTGCTGGCATTTACACCTTTCGATAACGAAGCAAAAATTAAATCAGAAGGGGAACTGGTAAGTGAAGCTAAAGAAATATTAATTAAAAATATCCCTCCTCCCCTTGAATATATTCCTGATCTTTATGAAACAATCTCCATGGGAACAATTGAAGGCGCCGTAATTGAAAGTAAAAAAATTCTCGATATTCTAAAGCTGGCATCCAACTCAAGGAATTTATTTAATTATCTCAAACAAAATTCGGAAACGGGACCTTCTCTTTGTAAATTGAATCAAGGTCTGATGGTAGATAAACTATTTGAACATTACATTCAAAAAATTATCAACGAAAATGGGGAAGTCCGGGATAATGCAAGTCCTAAATTGGCGGAAATCCGAAAAGAGATTAGAATTAGAAATGACGAACTTGTAAAATCTGTTAATAAGATAATCAAATCTTTATCGGACAAAGATATCGTTCGTGAAGATTACCTGACTTTGAGAGACGGAAGGATTGTAATTCCTATCAAAGCAGAACACAAAAGACATATCCGGGGTTTTATACATTCCGAATCTTCAACCGGTCAAACTGTTTATATTGAGCCCGAAGAAACTCTTGAATTGAATAACGATATTGTTTCTCTTTCGTTTGCCGAAAGAAGAGAAATAGAAAGATTATTAAAAGAAATAACAAAAAGAATCGGAGATATTAATCCCCAGTTAAAAGAATCTCTTTCGGTAATCACTTATATAGATACCATTTTTGCCAGAGCAAACTATTCATTGGAAATTATAGGCTCTTTCCCGGAGATAAATAATAAAAAACCATTCAGAATAAACGATGGACGTCACCCTATTTTGTTTAAAAAACATGGTAAAGACGGAACCATACCATTAAATTTTTCAATATATGAAAAGAAGGTTATTTTAATTACGGGACCTAATGCCGGCGGGAAAACGGTAGTGTTAAAAACTGTAGGTTTATTAACACTTATGGTTCAATCAGGAATTCATATACCGGCAAGTCCCGATTCAAACTTCCATTTTTTTAATCATGTACTGCTGGATGTAGGCGACTCCCAATCAATTGAAGACGATCTCTCGACATTCAGCTCTCATCTGTCAAATATAAAAAATATTCTGGAAGAAGCAGACAAAAAATCTTTAATCCTTTTGGATGAAATCGGGACCGGGACGGATCCTGCGGAAGGCTCGGCAATTGCGTCGGCGGTTTTAATCAATTTAAAAAATAAAAACTCTACTGTATTTGCTACTACGCATCACGGTAGCTTAAAATTAATTGCACATGATTTGGACGGATTTGAAAATGCGGCTATGGAATTCGATACTAAAAATTTGAAACCGACTTATGTATTTAAACAAGGTATTCCCGGTTCCAGTTATGCTTTTGAAGTTGCAAAAAGAATTGGGCTTCCGGATGACTTTTTATTGACTGCTTCAAAACATCTAGATACCGATAAACATAAAATTGAAAATTTCCTTGTAGATATTGAGCATAAATCACAGGAACTTGAGGCGAAGCTTAAAAAGCTGGAAATTGAAAATACAAGGTTAACAGGATTATCCGGTTTATACTCGAAAAAAATTGAGGAACTGGATAAAGAAAAAAAGCAGATTCTTAAAAAAGCTAAATCGGATGCAGAAGATTATTTAAAAGACATAAATAAAAAAATAGAACAGATTGTTAAAGAATTAAAGGAAACTAATGCGGAAAAAGATATTATTAAAAAGGCAAGAAATGTTATTAGTGAAATAAAGCAAGAGAATAAAAATCTTTTTAAAGATGATATTGATTTATACCGGGAAAACCCTAACTTTGATGTAGGAAATTATGTAGGTATTAAAAACACGCAAACTGTTGGCGAAATTATTGATATTACAAAAGAAAAAAATAAGGCTACTGTTAAAATAGGCTCTGTAAAAATGCAGGTGGCTTTAAATGATTTAATTCATACTAAGAAACAAAAAGAAGAAAAAGAATATCATGATCGTTATGATCGAATTTCTGCTGAGTATAGGATCGACATAAGAGGCAGAAAACCGGATGAAATAGAATTTGAAATTTTAAAATATATCGATAGTGCATATTCTTCTGGTTTAGAAAAAGTTGAAATTTTACATGGTAAAGGTACCGGTGTATTAAGGAAAACAGTTCATGATATTTTAAAAAAACATGAAAGAGTAAAAAATTATTATTTTGCCCCAATTGAATTCGGCGGCGAAGGTATAACCATAGCAGAATTAAATTAGGTTAGTTTTGTTAAAAAAAATATTAATAGCTAACAGGGGAGAAATTGCAGTCCGAATAATTAGAGCTTGCAAGGAGTTGGAAATTAAATCCGTAGCAATATATTCGGATGCTGATAAAAAATCTTTACACACGCGACTTGCCGATGAAGCTTATAACATAGGTGATCCCATATCTTCTCAATCATATCTAAATAAATCTAAAATTTTAAAACTTGCAAAAAAATTAAAGGTTGATGCAATTCATCCGGGTTATGGTTTCTTTTCCGAGAATGCCTATTTTATTAAATCTTGTGAAGATGAAAATATTATATTTATCGGTCCGGCATCAAAATCTGTTTCAATGATGGGAAGCAAAACTGCTGCACGTGAACTAATGTCCAAAAGCGGAGTTCCTATTGTACCGGGCACTACCAAACCTATTGAAAAATTAGAGGAAGGAATTAAAGCTGCGGAAAAAATAGGTTACCCTGTTTTGCTTAAAGCATCCGCCGGAGGAGGCGGAAAGGGGATGAGAAGAATTTCATCTAAAAGTGAATTTAAAGAATCGTTTGAAGCAACTAAAAGAGTGGCAATGAAAGCTTTCGGTGATGATTCGATCTATATTGAAAAGTTTATTGAGAATCCAAAACATAT